>JAKALH010000260.1 GCA_021813225.1 Chloroflexota bacterium | reverse complement strand
TGATTTCGAGGGCGCGCGTCTGGCGCTGCAGCATCTGCTGCGCCTGGGACACCGCGATATCGCCATCGCTTCGTTCGAGTCTTTGAGCGGCCAGGTCGAGAACTACACCGGCATCCTGAAGCATCGCTTCGACGGCTACCGGGCGGCCCTGAAGGAGTTCGGGCTGTCGCTGGGGAGCCGCGGAATCCACAGCCTGGAATGCAAATGCAGCATTGCCGGCGGCATCGAGGCCTATAACCGGCTGATGCAACTGGCGCCGCGACCGACTGCGGTCGTCGCCCTGAGCGATGCCATTGCACTGGGTATTATCGAAGCCGCTCAGCAGCACGGCCAGAATGTGCCCGCTCAGCTATCGGTCGTGGGCTTTGACGACCTGGAGACCAGCCGGATGGTGCGCCCGCCGCTCACCACAGTGCACCAGCCGATCAAGGACAAGGGGCGGCGCGCGGCGGAGCTGCTCATGGATGCCGTGCGTGAACGGTTCGGGCAGTCCCGCCACATCGTCCTGCCGGTGGAACTCATCGTGCGCAAATCCACGCAACGCCCGGGCGGTTAGCGATAGAACTCGCGGTAACTGCGCAGCGGAACTTCGCGCGTGCGGCAGGCGGCGGCGACGCCGGTCCTGGCGCACACCAGATCGACGACCTTCTCCGCCATCACCCGCGCTGTGACGGTTTTACCGCCGGTGATCGTCAGAAATCCAGGCAGGCCCTCGCGGGCGTGGTCGAAGCATTCGAATGTACGACTCAACCCGCGCCCGTCGCCCAGCCTGGCCGACCCGATCAGCGGGCGGGCGGCCGCCCAGACGCCGCGCGGCGGACAGGATTTGACAGCCGGCAGCATCTGCGCCGTGAGATCGAGCATGCGTTGCACGTGCCCGGCGGGAATGTCGATGGCATCTGCGCCATCCACAGGCCACGACGATGTTCCCAGCAGGCTGGTCAACCGCTGCGGCACAATGATGTCGCCGTCGCCGGGCAGGCACAGGCGGTTGATGACCATGCGGCTCAGGCGCTGCGGGATGCTGACCATTACGCCGGCGGTGGGCAGCACAGGCACATCGCAACCGGCCAGCGCCGCCACCTTGCCGCTCCACGGCCCGGCCGCGTTGATGACGATATCGGCGCCGATGTGTTCTACTTTGCCGGTGCGCGTGTCTCGAACGGCCACGCCTTTGATCGCGCCTGGGCCGCGTTCGATCTCGACAACTTCGCTGTAGGTTTTTATCGCAGCGCCATTGGCCTGCGCCGTCGCCAGAAAGTGCAGGCAGAAGCGAAACGGCTCGAACACCCCATCCGGCACGCGCACGGCGCCGCGTATCGCCGGGTTGAGGTTGGGTTCCAGCGCCAGCGCCTGCCGTGCGGTCAACGGCCGCGCCGGTATACCCGCCGCCGCACAGCCCTGCAGAAATGCCGGCTCAAAGGCTTCATCGCGCTCGTCTACGGCCACCATCAGACCGTCGTTCAACTCCAGGCCGCCGGCCATGATGCGGCGCAGCACCAGGTTCTCCTCGATGCATTCCTGCGCCGCCGTCGGGTCGTTGACGGCGTAACGCGCGCCGCTGTGCAGCAGGCAGTGGTTGCGCCCGGTGGTGCCGCTGGCGACTTCGCCGCGCTCGACCACCGTGACACGGAAGCCGCGCAGCGCCAGGTCGTGCGCCGTCGCCGCGCCGGTCGATCCGGCGCCGATCACCATCACATGAAAATCCTGTGACGCCGCGCTCATTGGCGCCACTCCAGGGTTGCCTGGCTGAGCGAATCGGCTTCGTCCGTCGTCAGGTCCCAGCCGATGGCGCCGGCGTTGGCCCCAGCCTGCGCCGCGTTTTTTGCGCCGGGTATCGGGATGACGCTCGGCTGGCGCGCCAGCCAGTTCAATGCGACCTGCGCAGGCGATTTGCCGCCGTGGGCGGCGCCGATATCGGTCAGCAGCTGGATGACCGGCTGGATGCGCTCCAGCGCGCTGCCGTTGTGCTTCCGCATGAGTGCGCGCAATCCCGGCGGGGGGCTGCCGGGTTTGTACTTGCCGCTCAAAAGTCCTTTCGCCAACGGGCTGTAAGCGATCAGCGTCACTCCCAGTTCCTGGCAGGCCGCCCACACGCCGTTCACTTCCGGCGTGCGGTGCAGCAGGCTGTACTCCACCTGATTGGAGACCAGCGGCAGCCCGCGCCCGGCCAGCGCTGCGTGCGCCCGGCGCATCTGGGCTTCGCTGTAGTTGCTGACGCCGATATAGCGGACTTTGCCAGCATCAACGGCATCGGCCAGAATGTCCATGAGCATTTCGATCGGGATGATGGGAAAGGGCCAGTGCACCTGATACAGGTCGATCTGCGCCAGGCCGAGCCGGCTCAGGCTGTCGTTGAGTGCCCGCAGGACGGTGCGGCGTCCGATGCGCGTGGGCAGGGGCGCAAACTTGGTGGCGACGATCACAGGTTGATCCGTCTGCCGCACCAGATCGCCCACGATCCGTTCGGACTGGCCGGCACCATACACCTCGGCGGTGTCGATCAACCTCAATCCGGTGCCGATCGCGGCATAGAAGGCAGCCTCGACGTCCGCGCGGCCGTAGGCGCGCCCGTATCCCCACATGGCGGTATCTCCCCATTGCCAGGCGCCGATGCCGATCGGCGGTGTCCGCAGTGTGCTGTTGCCGATGCTGACTTCGTTGAGCATACGATCTATTCTATAGTCAAGCGGCCCGCCCGTGCTACACTTGTGCGGCACATCCTCGCCCGGCGAGAAGGAACCTGACACGATGGCACAAGAGAACATCGTCGTTCGCGGCGCGCGCGTCCATAACCTGAAAAATATCAACGTCGAAATCCCACGCGACAAGCTCGTGGTGATTACCGGCCTGAGCGGCAGCGGCAAATCCTCGCTGGCGTTTGACACGATCTTCGCCGAGGGCCAGCGCCGCTATGTGGAAAGCCTGTCCGCCTATGCACGCCAGTTCCTGGGCCAGATGGAGAAGCCGGACGTCGACCATATCGACGGTCTGTCACCGGCGGTGTCGATCGATCAGAAAGGCTCAAGCCATAACCCGCGCTCGACGGTGGGAACCGTCACCGAAATCTACGACTACCTGCGCCTGATGTATGCGCGCATCGGCATCCAGTACAGCCCTGTCACCGGCCTGCCGCTGGTGTCGCAGTCGGCTGAAAGCATCGTCGACGCCATTGCCCGCCTGCCGGCCGGCACGCGCGTGCAGGTGCTGGCGCCGCTGATCCGCGACAAGAAAGGCCATCATCAGGGCGTCTTCGAGGATATCCGCAAAGAGGGATTTGTGCGCGTGCGGGTCGACGGGCAGGTGCGCGATGTCAACGAAGACATCGAACTGGACCGCTACAAGATTCACAACATCGAAGCCGTTGTCGACCGCCTGGTGGTGCCGGAACCGCACGGAGAGACGGCCGGCCAGAAAGCGGAAAGCCGCGCCGGACAGTCCCCGGACGAGCAGGCCCAGTTCATGACGCGCCTGACGGACTCCGTCGAAACGGCGCTGAAACTGGGTGACGGCTTCTGCATCGCGATGGCGCAGACGCCGGCTGCGGACGACCAGCCCGCCGAGTGGAAAGACCTGCTGTACAGCGAGAAGCGCGTAGACCCGGCGACCGGGATCAGCTACCCGAACCCGGAGCCGAAGCTGTTCTCGTTCAACTCTCCCAACGGCGCCTGCCCGGATTGCCAGGGTCTGGGCAGCAAGATGGAAATCGATCCTGCGCTAGTCGTGCCAAACACGGAACTCAGCATCGACGAAGGCGCTATTGCGGCGCTGGAATGGTCCAGCGACGACGCCGGCTATTACACGCAGATGCTGTCGGCGGTCTGCCATCACTACAGCATACCGATGGATAAGCCGTGGGGCCAGCTCAGCGAGGCGCAGCAACAAAAGGTCCTGTCCGGCACCGACGGAGAGCGCATCCGCATCGAATATCGCAACCGCATGGGCGACCGGCGCGCCTTCGATACCGCATTCGAGGGGGTCATCCCCAACCTGATGCGGCGCTATCGCGACAGTTCTTCCGAGTGGATTCGGGAGAAGATCGAAGAATACATGACGTACCGCGTGTGCCCGACGTGCGCGGGCAAACGCCTGAAGCCCGAGGTGCTGGCCGTGCGCATCGGCGACTACAACATCGCGCAGGTGGCCGACCTCAGCATCGGCAAGGCTTTGCTGTGGGTGCAGGCGCTGGTGGGCGATCGAGACATCGCGACGAGAGCCGCAGCGAAGAAAGAACGGGCCGCGCGGCCCGCTCCCGCCGGCCTGGCAGGCGTGCAGCCGCTGAATGACCGCGAGTACATGATCGCCGGAGTGATTCTGAAGGAAATCCGCGCCAGGCTGCAATTCATGGTCGACGTCGGCCTGGACTACCTGACGCTCAGCCGCGCCGCCATGACGTTAAGCGGCGGCGAAGCGCAGCGCATCCGGCTGGCGACGCAGGTCGGCTCGCAACTGATGGGCGTCCTGTACGTGCTGGATGAGCCGAGTATCGGCCTGCACCCGCGCGACCAGTCCCGCCTGATCGGCACGCTGCAGCGTATGCGCGACCTGGGCAATACGGTGCTGGTGGTCGAGCATGACGACGACACGATGCGGGCGGCGGACTGGATCATCGACATGGGGCCGGGCGCCGGCGTGAACGGCGGCAATGTGGTAGCGACCGGCACCGTGCACGACATCATGAAGCACAAGACCTCGCTGACCGGGGCGTATCTGAGCGGGCGCCTGCGCGTGCCCGTGCCCAGACATCGGCGCAACGGCAACGGGATGTCCCTCGCCATCTGCCGGGCGCGCGAGAACAACCTGAAAGATGTCGATGTCAAAATCCCGCTGGGCAAGTTCGTGTGTGTGACCGGCGTGAGCGGCAGCGGCAAGAGTTCTCTGATTGTGGAGTGCCTGTACAAGAAGTGCGCCAATGTGCTCAACGGCGCGATGGAGCGTCCCGGCGCGATGGACGCAATCGACGGCCTGGAACATCTGGATAAGGTGATTAACATCGACCAGCAGCCCATCGGACGCACGCCGCGCTCCAATCCGGCTACCTATACCGGCCTG
>JAKALH010000259.1 GCA_021813225.1 Chloroflexota bacterium | reverse complement strand
GAAAGCGCGCAAAGCCCGTAAGATGGTGGCGCACCAGTTACGGGAAAGGCGGGCGTGTTTTGGCGAGCTGGTGCAGATCGATGGATCGCCGCACCAATGGTTTGAAGGGCGGGCGGAGGCCTGTCCGAGCGTCCCTCCTATGCCCTGCGGCAGGCTGAGGTGACCGGGTGCCGAAATGCCAACCAACACGTAACCATTCTCTATCAGGGGAAAGCGCTGCCCTACACCATTTTCAACCAGCAAGCCCATCAGGCGGAGGTCGTATCTGCCAAAGACGTCAACCAGGCGGTCCAGGTGGCAGCCCTGCCCCACAAGCCAGCTCCCGACCATCCCTGGCGCCGTGGCTATCCCGTACAGTTCTCAACTAACCCTGGTATTTCTGCGGCAGGGGACATTCTAACTTTGCGCAAAAGGGACATTCTAACTTTGGGCTAGCAGAGGGCATCAGAACTTCCAAACCCAACCACAATGGTATTACAAGGCTGACATTGGCGGCCAGATCATAGCACGCACCTGATACCAATCTGGTTCGTATCCGTAAATGAGCACATCTGATTTGTACTGAGTCAATAAGGCCAAAGTAGCTAACATAACGTGGAATGGCGGCCATTTAATGGCTTGAGACCGCTTGACGATTGCTCTACAATATCCGTATACATGTCCAAGGGTTAATCGCGGTCCTGCATACAGAATCAGATTTCTACTTAACTTCTAATGTAGCGCATATGACGCGACAATCCATTTGCCTACAATGAATACAGTTATCAGGCCAGGTTACCGCCAGGTATGGAAGGACATTGACTGATGATGAGATTCGATAGATTTACCGAGCGCGCCCAGGATGCTGCGGCGCGCGCTTACGAGATCCTGCAGCGCTACACCCACAATCAGGTGGATACGGAGCATATCCTGCTCGCGCTGCTGGAACAGCCCGATGGGATCGTGCCATCGATACTGGAGAAGCTTGGCGTCAACGTCGAGGCTATGTCTGCCAAAATCGATGATATCCTGAAGGCTTCACCGCGCGTGAATATCTATGGCGGCGGCGGTGTCACCAACCAGGTTTTCATCACACCGCGCGTCAAGCGCGTGCTGGACCTGGCTAACGAGGAAGCTAACCGGCTGAAGGATGAATACATCAGCACGGAGCATATTTTCCTCGCCATTGCCAGCGAGCGCAACACCCCCGCAGCGCGACTGCTTGCTGAATTGAACGTGACGAAAGAGCGCATCTACGACGTGATCAAGGAGATCCGCGGCGGCCAGCGCGTTACCGACCCGCAGGCAGAAACCAAGTTCCGCACGTTGGAGAAATATTCGCGTGACTTGACCCAGTCGGCCAAGGAGGGGAAGCTCGATCCAGTGGTCGGACGCGATGAGGAAATCCTGCGTGTTATACAGGTGCTTTCACGTCGCACAAAGAATAACCCGGTACTGATTGGCGAAGCTGGCGTCGGCAAGACCGCCATCGTCGAAGGGCTGGCGCAGAAAATCATCGCCGGCGATGTGCCGGAAATACTGCTGGGCAAGCGGGTTCTCTCGCTTGATCTGGCCGGCATGGTCGCAGGCTCGCGCTTCCGCGGCGATTTCGAAGAGCGGCTGAAAGCCAGTATGGATGAGATCATGCGCAGCGAAGGGGAGATCATCCTGTTCATCGACGAATTGCATAATGTCGTCGGCGCTGGCGCGGGCGCAGGAGCCATGGACGCCAGCAACATGTTGAAGCCGGCTCTGGCGCGCGGCGAGCTTCAGTGCGTTGGTGCGACGACGCTGGACGAATATCGCAAACATATCGAGAAAGACAGCGCCCTCGAACGCCGTTTCGCGCCGGTCTTCGTCGACGAACCTTCGGTGGATGAGACGATCGAGATGCTGCGCGGCCTGCGCGACAAGTACGAGGCGCATCACAAGGTGCGCATTTCCGATGCCGCCGTCATTGCGGCAGCGAAACTCTCGTCGCGATATGTCACCGACCGCCGCCTGCCCGACAAGGCAATCGACCTGATCGATGAAGCGGCTGCCAAGTTGCGTGTCGCCCTGTACACCCTGCCATCCGTACTGAAAGCCAAGAAGGCGGAACTGGACAAAATGCGCGCCGAAGAGGAAAGCGCAGCCGCAACACAGGACTACCAGAAAGCAGCCGAATGCAAGACGCGCAGGCTGCAACTGCAGAGTGAGTTTGACGAGGCGCGCGAGAAATGGCAACACGAGAAGAACCTCGATGAGGTGGTCGACGAGGCCGATATCGCCGGCGTCATCGCGCAGTGGACGGGCATTCCGGTCAACCAGATGATGGAAGCCGAGAGCGAGAAACTGCTGCAGATGGAGCAGCGGCTGCACGAGCGCATCATCGGGCAGGACGAAGCCATCAAAGCGGTCAGCGATGCCATCAGACGCGCGCGCAGCGGTCTGAAAGACCCGAATCGACCAATCGGCTCATTCATCTTCCTGGGGTCCTCCGGCGTCGGCAAGACTGAGCTGGCGAAGGCACTGGCCTGGTTCATGTTCGACGATGAAAATGCCATGGTGCGCATCGACATGAGCGAATACCGCGAAGGGCATACGGTCAGCCGTCTGTTCGGCGCGCCGCCCGGCTATGTCGGCTATGAGGAAGGCGGGCAATTGACGGAAGCAGTCCGGCGGCGTCCCTATCAGGTAGTCCTGTTTGACGAAATCGAGAAAGCGCATCCCGACGTATGGAACGCTTTGTTGCAGATTCTGGATGACGGTCGCCTGACCGACGGCCAGGGACATGTCGTGTACTTCAACAACACGGTGTTGATCATGACCAGCAACCTTGGCACCGAGTTCGTACGCAAAGGCGGCACCCTGGGTCTGATCAAACCAGCCGATGGCGACGCAGCCGCGACAGCCGACCACAAGAAGATCGAGGACGCCTTGAAGCGCACGTTCCGCCCGGAGTTCTTGAACCGCATCGACGAGATTATCGTCTTCGCTCCTCTATCTATCGAAGATGTCGAGCAGATTGTCGACCTGCAACTGCGTGAAATACGGGAGCGCTTGTCAGAGCAGGGCCTGGCGATTGAGATGGGCGATTCGGCACGACGCTGGCTGGCCAGGCAGGGCTACGATCCTGTGTTTGGCGCTCGCCCTTTACGCAGGGCCATGCAGAAGTACGTCGAAGGGCCGCTGAGCGTACAATTGCTGCAGGGTAAGTTCAAAGCAGGCGATTGCGTTATCGTGAACGCCAACGCTGATAACAGCGGTCTTGAGTTTGTAAAAGGCGAGTGCGGACCTGATGAGAGTGGCGCGGGCGCTGCCGAAAAGCACGCCACTGTTACTGCCAACGGGCGGGGTCCGACAGACAACCCGGTGTCATTAGAGCTGTAATCGGACTCAGCGGATATATACACGAAGGCGGCGACTATCCAGTCGCCGCCTCTTTTTTGCTGAATTGAGTCTCATGGGTTGTCACCGGCAACGGGCGGGTCATCCGGCATCGCACATGTAGTTGGTGTAAATGCATATAATCCGCCTGACATATGCGCAGTTGAGCGTAATTCCATCCACAGAAGGGAGTACCCATGAAGATTACAGACCTGAAGTGTGCCATCATCGGCGGCAGTCCCGTCGTCAGGATCACAACGGATGAGGGCGTCAGCGGTCTTGGTCAGACGGAAACGCCGAAAAGCTATCTGAAACCGCACGTCCTGTTCTATAAGCAGCATATCGTCGGCGAAGATCCGACCAACGTCGAACGGGTGATGCTCAAGATCCGACGCCTGGGAGCGTTCAAGCCGTGGGGCAGCGCCGTCAGTGCGATTGAGATGGCGCTGTGGGACATCGCCGGTAAAGCGGCGGGCGTCCCTGTTTATAAGCTGCTGGGCGGCAAAGTTCGCGACAAGGTGCGCATATATAACGGTGGTGTGCGTTTCCCCATGAACGGTTCCTCGCCACAGGACTACGCGGATGATGTTGCAAAGATGAAGGCGCGGCCGGAGGGTTTCACCATCGTGAAAGCCGGCATCGGCTGGCATAGCGCGACACCTCGTAATGTGCCGCATTTTACTTATGGCGAGGTGCTGAATGGGCCGGCTCACATCAATAAGGGACTGCTGACCGAACGCGGGCTGAAACACGTCATTGCCTGCGTCGAAGCCATGAAATCGGTTTTGGGCGACGAAATCGGCCTCGCATTGGACTGCGGACCTGGCTGGACGGTGCCGGATGCCATCCGGCTGGCCAAAGCAGTCGAACCGCTCAACGTGATGTGGCTGGAAGACCTTGTTTCGGGCGACTATTCACCTTCGACACTGGCGGATGTCTATCGCGACGTCACCATGAGCACGTCGACGCCGATCCACACCGGCGAGCAGGTGTATCTGCGTCATAACTTCAAGGAGTTAATCGAAAGGCAGGCCGTCAATATCGTCGGTCCAGATCCCGCCGATGTCGGCGGCATTGCCGAACTCAAGTGGATTGCTGAATATGCCGACCTGCACGGCATTCTGATGGCGCCGCATGGCATCTTCGATGGCCTGGTCGGCCTGGCAGCTCTGGTTCACGCTGCCGCCGTCATGCCACAGAATTACATTGCTTTCGAATTCCCCATCGTCAATCCAGCCTGGTGGTATGACATCATCGAAGGACTGCCTGTTCCCACTGTGAAAGAAGGCATGATCGAGGTATGGGATACACCCGGCCTTGGGGTCAACATCAACCCTGACAAAGCCCAACAGTACCTGCGCGATGAAGATAAGGGCTTCTTCGATTAGAGTTCTCTCATCATAAAGCAGCGCAATGCGCTGATAATTTCACAGCGCGTCTGGCGAGGGTCAGGCCAACTGACGCTTATGAGGCGCCGGTATTAGCACGGCGCGCGGTCAAGACGACCGCGCGCCGTCCGGTATATCATGTCGGTTCGCGCGAAAGCATGTTCTCAGCAAACTTTCAGCGATTGTTCAGGTTGGGCGGGATTATCGATAATCAGGCAATAACAAATGGAAACAACCGGAAAATCGCCTGAGGAACTTGCCAGGCAGATATTCGCCCAACGAGCTGCATTTTATACGACCAGCGCCGAGCACAAGGACCCGCA
>JAKALH010000258.1 GCA_021813225.1 Chloroflexota bacterium | reverse complement strand
CGCCAACGCCGCCTTCATCGACGCCGCATTCCGTGCTGATGATGCGATGGCCTGACTTGGGATCGAATCCGCAGCGTGTGTACAGGAAGTGCCAGCGCGTCTCGAACCAGTCCTGGGCGGATGGGCTGTCTGTGAAGGCTGTCGCAATCGATACGGCTGTCTGCTCAGTAATGGCATCGCCAACAACGGCGTCATGTAGATCGCGTCCAACCTTCATCACACGGTGTTGTTCTGGCCCAAACAGGGCTGATTGCGCCAAACCCTTGTAAATCCACGTCTTATCAGGGCTATACAAGTGCATGTCGGTCCAGCCGATCACGCCCGAGTTCACCAGCGGCGCGATCTTCGCCTTGATGACATCGCAGACATCCTGACGCGTGAAGTCCGGCGTGCCCATCGATGATGTCAGCCAGGCGAGGTTTTTATAGCCGCGCTTAGTCAGCCGTCCGACGACGTCGATAGTCCAGTCGCAGAACTTGGTCATGCCCGCAGCGCTATCGCCGGCGCCTGCAATGCCGATGTCCCATTCGTTCCCGAATGTGATGACGACGTTCGGGTTGTTCTGCGCCAGAATGCCGCCCAATTGCGCTTCCATGTCAGCCGGGTTCCACGGATTCGGCTGGTGGTACTGGCGATAGAAGACGAGTGGATATCCGCAGCCCGGATACCACTTGCGCGGATCGCCTGTCGCGTACTGCGCCGCCTCCAGGCTCTTGTCCATGATCGTGAACACCTCGCAGCCGGCAGCCTGTGCGACCTGCACGGCGCGAATGTTGCTCAGCGCATGAATGCCCACGCCGGCAAGCTTAGCCTGCGCCGAAGGCGGCACGACCGGCGGCTGCTCCACCTTGATCAGCGCCGCATAGCTCCAGCCGGTGAACTCGGCCGTCATGGTCTTGGTCATGGCCTCGTCTGTGAAGGTGAACGGATACGTGGCCGTGCGCTTGATCTGATACCAGGGATGACCGAGCGAATCATTGGCCTGGCCGATGATCGATACTGCGCTGCCATTGGCGAGATAACCGGTGATGATCGGGCTGTTGGGCGCTGCCCGGACGCGCAGAAAATCGGCGTCGCTGGCAACTGTGCCGGCAGTCGGAGTCGTTGTCACAGTCTTGTCCTCCCAGACCACGGCGATCTTGGTCTGGCCATACTTGATGAATGCCGCGTCGAATTCGGCGCGCCCATAGCGCTTATGGTCGCCTTCGCTCCGGCGCGCGCCTGAATAATCCGGGTCATGGCACACCACGGTCAGGTCATTCATGCTGAGCACGATCAGCCAGTGCCAGCCGCGGAAGTTGACGTCCTGCACATTCGTCCTGGCGAAACCGGCGTAATTGACCAGCGCGATATACGGCGCCGGCGGATAGGTCAGTCCGTTCCACGCCAGCGCATTCACGCCGCGGTCACGCAGCGCCTTGACCAGGTCGCCGGCATCCGTGCCGACATCCTGCCCCGGCATGATCTGCGCCGAGATGTCGTTGATCGCCACATGCTGTCCGAAGCCATCAAGCACCATAGCGACACATGCCGGCCCGCAGTCGTTGCGCTTCGATGAGCCATCCGGATCCCACTGGCTGCGATAGATTGGTGTACTCATCTCACGTCTCTCCCGGCAGTCTCGATCGTGCTGTCGTGTACGTTGCCGTTGATGTTCAGAGCTACTCTCTCTCCGGGGAAGTGCCTTAATATGACTTCCTGCAGACCCGCGACCTGTGCGCGCAGTATGGTGATCTCTTTCTTCAGTTCTGCGACTTTCTTCTGGTGCTGTGATTCGCGCCAGATGATTAAGAGACCGAGCCCCATCGTGATGGTTAATATCGCCGCCAAAGCATCCACTGTAGTTCCGCTAAACACTCATAGCCCCCCATCCCATTAGTTTTTGATATCCCGTCCCGCTGCGATCACGTCGCTATTCGTGACGTCGCCCCCGACATTGACACGCGCATTGGATTCGGTGATGGCGTTACCGCCGGCAGGCGGTAAACCCGTCTTTACTGAGTTCTTCTGCAGGGCATGGAATCCCTGCCCCGTCGCCCATACGCTGACGATGGATACGAGGATGGCGATATAGGGCGTGGCTGCCTGGATGATCTCCACTGGCAGGTAATCCACCAGCACCTTGGCCAGGATCGCCAGCACCGCCGTCGCCAGCAGCATGTACAGCGATTTTCGGCCGGCCTGCTGGGACTGATACCACGGCCAACGCTCGCACAGCCATGACACGATTGCCGATGCGCCTCCGCCCATCGCGATCCAGATGAGGAACGCCGGTAGATTGAAAGTTGTTGGATCACCCATCATGACCTCCAGAAAAACTAATAGCGCCCGGGCATCTTTCGACGCTCTGGGCGTTCTGGGTTAAATTAGTCGGCGCTCTCGGCGCTCTTGGCGACGTGCGCCTATGGGATCGTTTTTGATTCGAGGTTGAGCATCACTTCGGCTTGTGCGATCTGCGTTGGCTGAGTGTTCAGTAACAACCCGCGCACATCGAACTGAAAGAGCGTACCTTTGCTCATGATCTCCATGATGCCTGTGTCCAGGTAAAGCTTACCGAGCAGACGGTTATGCACTGGGTCGCGTATCTCCGCGACGCGCCGGTAACTGCTGGTCATCCGTACAGCTTCTACCATGTAATAAACAAAAGCGCCGGGAACGCTTTCGGCGTTCTCGACGCTCAGTGCTGTTTTCGGCGGTTGTCCCGCTCATTGGGAATTATAGCCCAAATTTAGAACGCAAGTGCTGCCTATTTCAGCGCTTCGCTCACCTCTGGATTTTCTCCCTTCCCAACGCGCAGCCACCACCGCTCCGTGGCATCGGCGACGGCGCACTTCTGCGCATATGATAGCGTACTCAGTTTCTCGATCAGAGCCTTGCCGTCAACTTGCCATTTTTTGTCGAGCTGATCAAGGCGGATAGCGTCAGCCACCTCGTGCGGAATGAACGAGACCGAGGTCATCTCCGGCCACAATGTCCCGTTCAGCGCATCCAGGATGAGCGATGTCTCAGCATCGCTGAGCAGGTCGCGCAGGTCGGCGCGCCCCCAGCGCAATATCTCTGAGTAACGGCTTAGCGATGCCTGGATAGCGCCGCTCGCATTCTCACTCCGTGCAGCGAGCTCCTCCACGAGATCATGCGGGATGGTGATTGTAATTCGATCGTATGCCATATTGCTCCTCTTGAATAGGCACCCGCGGTCCATAAGACTGGGTGCGCGAAAACGAGTTTTGCCGGTCGCAAGACCGGCAAATAATGCTGAGGATGCGAAAACTCAGTCAACCGAGCCGCCCTGCCGGGCGCGGAAATCTTCCAACTCTTGTGCATGTTTCTGGCCGGCATGTGCCGCCTCCAGAAACTCGGTGCCTCCCAGGGCATTAGAGTCCCATTGCCCTATGCACACCCACATATAGTCTCCTTGCAGGCTGCCATGTGTAATTAAATCGAATACCTGGCACTCGCCTGTCGCGCGAGTCCACCACAAATTTTCCATTCCGATTCTCCTTCGCCGGTGCCCTTCACAGGGCGCTGGCACTACGAAACCTATGCCAACTCTGCCTGGCGGCGCTCCACCCACGCCAACGACGCCTCGTCGGAGTTGCGGAAGCTCGTGCTGGTCAGCCCCTGCACGCCGTTTTCTGGGTTCGTCGCCCAGGTGTCTATGACCCGATACGCGCCGCAGTGAACGCACACTTCTGTGCTCACCGTCCCCGCGCCGTGTCCGTACACGCCAGGGTTCTCGCGCAGGCCGCCCACAACCGAGTAGGGGGACTTCCACTCGTGCTTATGCCCCTCGGAACACGGTGGCTCCGGGGGATCGATCTCCACATCGATCCACTCGCCATCACCATTCGCGTCAAGGGGGGTGACGTGGATGCTGAACCACACCGTGGATGTGATGTCGCCACAGCAGCCATCATCCACGTACTCTTCTGCGGCCTCTTCCGGGCTGTCAGCCTCGATCTCGACCGTCTCGCCATATCCATCCGTGCACTTGTATGTAGTCATTTCACTTCTCCTATGACTGGTATCATACTCGCATCATACCCGCATGTCAATATGGTGGAGGCGGGCGTAGAGTAATCGTAGTTTTTCTAATCGCTGATAGTCAGCGACCAGACAGCGAAAGGGATGAGGTCGTTGGGGTGTGGAAGAAACCCTACTGGGTTTTGCCTATCCCCAGCATCGTGTGGCAGAAATCGTATGGGCAGTCAGCGCAATGGCAACTCCGTCCGACCGACGGCTCTGCGTCCAGGCTTACACGGCGGTCGGCGTCCTCGGCCAAACGGATGCCATAGCCCTCGGCGGCGATTACGTCGCGCGAGACCGAGTAGCGCGGTACGCCAAGCTTCCGGGCTATCTCTATCTGCCGGAGTCCTCCAGGGGATGCGGCCAGCAACGTGACCATGCGGTAAATGCGCATCAACTTCTTCCGGCTCGTATCATTACGCATATGCCATCATCCTCACAGGCGCTCCGGTCGGGTAGCAGGGCATGAATAACCCCGGCTTCCACGCCGGCGGCGTCCACCCCATCAGCATCGGCCCAGCGTCAGGGAACAGCCCAAGTTCCGGCGCTGCCATGGCCGGGACTGGGCGAGTCAGTCGCCCATCTGCGCCAACGAACACGCTGCCAAAAGCGCCGGGCTGGATACGCCATTCCAGCACCTCGCCAAACCCGGAGCCACGGCGTTTTCCGATGTGATGCACATTGGACAGCAGACTCTCGATGACACGCCGGTTGCCGTTGCAGGTCGCCCGCCAGACATTGCTCACGCGCGCCGGCAATGGCACCCGCCGATCCATCCAGCGGCCTACGACACTGATAAGATTCTTCGAGCGGATGAACTCGCCTGGCATGGCCCGCTTGTGCGAGTAGTGCACATCGTCGGCGAAGTCGGCGGCGGTTGTGAACTGTGATGCGCACCAGAGCGGATAGCCGTCCGGCGATTGCCACGCCATTTTCAGCGGCACCGGCAACCAGTACGGCTCATCTGAGTTTTCCAGCAGGCGCCCGCCCGTGGCGATTGCCACTACCTGGCGCGCCAGCAGGCCATCCAGATGAATCGGGTCA
>JAKALH010000257.1 GCA_021813225.1 Chloroflexota bacterium | reverse complement strand
CCCACACCGCACTCTGCAGACCTGCCAGGTCCCATTGCCAATAGCCCGTGCGCATGCCGCGCGGATGTCTGAAGCCGACACCATCCCACGGGCGCGCCCCTGGGGCATCGTGCGCGAACTCAGGCCGGTGTGCGTATTTATGATGGGCGTCATCCCAGATGAAAAATACTTCGTACACCGTGCCGAAGGCATTGATCTCGAATTCGTAGTAGGCATCCGGACCGGCGATAAACACTTCCACATCGTTATCGTTGTAGATCGGGGCGTCGCGCTGTGTCAGCGTGGCGCGCACGAGCGGTTCCTCAACCCAGAACCCGACATAGAGATAACGGTCGTCCCACAGTACAGCCGCATGGGTATCGTGTATTGTGCGTCGCCCGCTGACCAGATCGACAAAGCGCGGTGAACGCGGAGCCATTTGCCAGGCAGGTTCATCCAGTCTGCCGTCGATGGTCAAGGGCTGATCGACGCGACAGGCGGTGTAGTGCGCCACCCGCTCTGGCGGGCACAGGAACTTTATATCAGCGTGTGTCATAGCTTGACAAACCAGCTTTAATATTGTACAGTAATCCTGTACAGAACGGAGAAGAGAATGACTATTCAGACCACATATACTCAGGCCCGCGATGGGCTGGCAAAGTTACTGGATCAGGTGACACACAACCGCGAAGTGGTCGTGATTCAACGCCGGGGCGAAGAAGAAGTGGCGATGATCGCCGCCTCAGAGCTGGAAAGCTTGATGGAGACTGCCTATCTGCTGCGCTCACCAGCCAATGCCGAACGCCTGCTTTCTGCGCTTGGGCGAGCACTGAAAAATGAAACCCAGCCGCTGACAGTAGATGCTTTACGGCGCAAAGTTGATCTTGAGTAACAAAGCGCGTACAGCAGTATTCCAGCCCGAGTTCATTGAAGACCTTCGTTACTGGGTTGAGACCGACCAGAAGCTTGCGATCCGGGCGTTCGAACTGATTGAAGCCATTTTGCGAGACCCTTTTGAGGGAATAGGAAAACCTGAACCTCTTAAATATCTGACGCCGGGGGCATGGTCAAGAAGACTGACTCAGGAACACAGAGTCGTCTACCTGGTTCGGGATGATCAGATCGATTTCCTGCAGGCGCGGTATCATTACTAAGAATTCCGAACATAACCTGGCGAAGTCAGGCATAATGGGGGTAGTACCGCCGCCCTCAAAAAACAGAAACGCCCTCCATCGCTGGAAGACACTTCAGTATTTCGGAATTCACCGCGGACCTGCAAGCACAGGTCTGAACTTATAACCGTACACCAGCATACCGCGCTCGCCGTCTTCGCGCAGCACGCGCGTCACCATTTCCACCGGCATGCCCACTTTCACGTCCTTAGTGTCCACGTCGGTCAGTTGCGCGGTGATCAGCGGGCCTTCTTCCAGGCGCACCAGCGCCACCGTATAGGGGACATACTTCTCGAATCCTTCCGGCGCGGCATGGATGGTGCTGTAGGAATACACTTCCCCTTTGCCGCTGAACGTATAAGGAGTCTTCGCTTCGTGCTCACATGCCGGACATACATCGCGCGGCGGGAATATCTTGTTACCACAATTCGGACACACTTCACCCGTCAGTTGATACCGCTGGCCGGTGGTCCGCCAGAAACGTGCTACTTCCATGTCTATGACCTGCCTGTATTTAATTACCGCTCTCTAAAATGGTAGTGACGACTGTTGCGCCGCTGCCGCCAATGTTTTGCGCCATACCCAATCTCGCGTTGGCAATCTGGTTTTTACCGGCTTCGCCGCGCAACTGGGTGGCCAGTTCGACAATCTGGTACATGCCGGTCGCCCCGACGGGATGGCCGCGCGCCTTCAGTCCGCCCATCGTCGTTATGGGAATGCGACCGCCGCGTGTAATCTGACCTTCCTGCGCCAGGGCCACACCCTTCCCGCGCGGCGCAAAACCAGCCGCTTCCAGCGATAACGCCGACATGATCGTGAAGGCGTCGTGCACCTCGAACAAATCGATATCCGCAGGCCCGATTCCGGCCATACTGTAGGCCTTCTGCGCGCTGATGGCGCCGCCCTCAAGGAACAGCGGGTCGCGACGGTCGTGCACGGCCACGGAATCGGTGGCAATTGCACTGGCGCGCACGCGCACGGGTTTCTCGGAGAATTCCTTCGCAATCGCCGTCGGCGCCAGAATGACGCACGCGGCGCCATCGGCTATCGGCGACGAATCCAGCAGGCTCACAGGGTCAGCGATCATCTTCGACTCCGTGAACTGCTTCTGCGTTATGGGGCTATGGAACATCGCGTATGGATTATTCACTGCGTTGGCGTGCGCATTGATGGCGAACGGGGCGAAGTCATCCTTGCTGTAGCCATGTTCATGCATATAGCGACGCATGAGCAGGGCATTGATGCTTACGAACGACAGACCGTGCAAAGCTTCATAATCACCGTCGGCAGCCATCGCCAGCGCCGAGGTCACCGTGTTACCCTGCCGGTCAGTCATCTTTTCGACGCCCATGACCGCAACAATATCGCTCAACCCGCCCGCTACCGCGACATAGCCCATGCGGAGCGCCGCAGCGCCGCTGCCGCAGGCCGCTTCGACCTTCACCGCTTCGATGCCACGCAGGCCTGCAAAGTCGGCAATGATCGACCCGATATGTTCCTGGCCGGTCAACTCGCCGGCCAGCATATTGCCGACATACAGCGAGTCGATGTGCTGGATACGCGCATCGCGCATCGCGGCATTTAAGGCATAGTAACCCAGTTCGCGCAGGCTCTTGTCCCAGTGCTCGCCGACTTCGACCTGCCCGATCCCGATAATGGAAACGTCTCGCATAAATCAGTTCAGCTTGTAATTCTCTTTGAAGCGCGAGTAAGTCGCGTAGTTAATCATCAGACTGCGCCTGACATAGTCGCGCGTCGCAGGTGCGCCGTGATGATCAACGGTCTCTTTCATGCGGATTGAGAACGCATCGCTGCCCGCCCCGCTGCCGAATGAAACCAGTAGAATGCGATCACCCGGCGCTGCGATATCCAGCACGGCGGTCAAACCGATCATCGACGAGCCTGCATAGGTATTGCCAATCTCATTAACGAGCAACCCCGGCTCGATCTGAGCGCGCGTGAAGCCGAGGTCTTCGCCCACTTTCAGCGGAAACTTCGCATTGGGCTGGTGAAAAATGGCATACCGGAAATCAGCAGGATGCAGGCCAGTCTGATCCAGCAACTCGCGAGCGGCCGATGTTATATGGTGAAAATACGCGGGTTCGCCTGTGAATCGTCCACTATGTTCCGGAAAGCGTTCATGCTGGCGACGCCAGAAATCCGGCGTGTCCGTTACGTAGGAGACTGATCCCTCAAACTCGGCTATGGCGGACTCGGCAGGGCCGACCAGGAAGGCTGCCCCGCCAGCGCCCGCGGTGTACTCCAGCGCGTCACCGGGGCGTCCCTGTGCCGCATCCATGCCGATAGCCAGCGCATAGTCAGACATGCCGCTGCCCACGAAACCGATAGCAGCCTGTAATGCCTCTGTGCCCGCTTTGCAGGCGAATTGCCAGTCGGCTGCCTGCGTATGCGGCGTCGCACCCAGCGCCTCGGCGACGATCGTGCTGGTCGGTTTGACAGCGTAAGGATGTGATTCGCTGCCTACCCATACAGCACCGAGCTTATCCGGTGCCACACCGGTGGCGCGACGTAAGGCATTACGCGCTGCCTCAATACTCATCGTCGCCACGTCCTCGTCGAGTCCGGGTACCGACTTCTGTTTCACAGGAGTGATGGCGTTACCATCAGTCCATAACTCACCAATTTCGGCGGAGGCCAGCCGGTAACGGGGGACATATGCGCCGTAACCAACAATACCCACTGATCTTACAGGTTTCATTAATGCCATAGGTTTCAGTCCAGTGGTTCGTGCTGCATTCAGTTGTACTTCATGACCCGCTGATACCCTCAACCTGTGCCACATGCGTTTCTGACGCATGTCAACGTACCCACGGGTTAACCACTGGTTTAGCTGCTGGGATTTTAGATTGCCGATACTCTCAAAAACCGGCGCACGCATCAAGGATAAGCGACAGGATAGATTTTGAAAGTGAAATTTGTCACTTATGGCATCCCATGCGCGGCAGCAAATGCATTCTGCATTCGATATCATTTTACACATGACTGCTACCCAAACCCCTTATTCGACAATTTTCCATAACGATCAGCGAAAGTTGTGTCTTTATGTGGTACATGGAAGTTCAGGTTGGGGAAATCATCCTGGCAGGATATCCAGGTTCCTTCGGCCTGGGAAGCACAGCAGCAGGACATGATTACCGACGGTCCTGCTGTATATAGCAGAGAGTTCTTTATGCCAAACGAATGGCTTGACTCGACAATCGTATTTGAAGCAGCGGCAATCAGTTACGCTATGGAAGAGAGCGGGCGGACACGCAGGCTGCACGGGCACGTACGAGGCGACCAATGTGTCGCCCCATTCTCATCGGGCGGACACGCAGGCTGCACGGGCACGTACGGGGCGACCAATGTGTCGCCCCATTCTCATCGGGCGGACACGCAGACCGTACAGGCCCGTACGTCTGCATCCGTGACTAGCCCGCCGCATTCACGCCAAGCAGGTGGCCGATGGTAAAGGTTACCGCTGCGGCAGCAAGTCCGAACAGCACCATGCGCAATCCGGAGTACAGCACGGGACGTCCCGTGAACAGCGTCGTTGCCGAGCCGATGGCGAACAGCCCAACGACGGCGAAGGCGATGCTGACGATGACTGCCGTCATACCCGTCAGGAAGATGAACGGCGAAACCGGCAGCATTGCGCCTGCCGCGAACAGGATGAATGATGTGACTGCGGCTTCTCGGGCGGACCCGCCTAACTCACCAGGGTCGATGCCCAGTTCCTCACGGGAGAGTGTATCCAGAGCGGTCTCCCGGTTGTTCATGATCTCGGTTGCCAGCATGTGCGCCTTGCTGCGCTCGATCCCGCGCGATTGATAAATCAGCGAGAGTTCTTCGATCTCTTCCTGCGGAGAACTGGCGATCTCAGCTTGCTCAATAGCAATCTGCTTCGTGTACAACTCGCGG
>JAKALH010000256.1 GCA_021813225.1 Chloroflexota bacterium | reverse complement strand
GCCGAATATGTTAAACAGTATGACCTTGACAAGCGGATCAGCCAGAATGATACGCAACGCCGCCGCCACCTTATCGGAGCGTGCGCCTCCAGCGACATCCAGGAAGTTGGCCGGTTTGCCGCCATAGAAGTTGATAATATCCATGGTAGCCATCGCCAGCCCGGCGCCATTGACCATGCAGCCGATATTGCCGTCCAATGAAATGAAATTAAGGCCGGCTTCGCGCGCCTGCTTTTCTGCGTCGGATTCCTCATCGGGGTCGCGCATCTCAGCCAGGTCAGGATGCCTGAATATGGCGTTGTCGTCAATGACCAGCTTCCCATCCAGAGCCATGAGTTTATCGGGGTTGCCAGGCTGGCTCACCAGAGCCAGGGGATTTATTTCCGCGAGAGACGCATCGGTGGCTGCGAAAGCCGCTGCCAGGCCCTTCGCCATCGCGACGAAACCCACCCAATGCTCTCGGGGCAGGTTGATGTGCGCGGCGATATCCCGCGCCAGATAATCCGGCAAACCGATAAAGGGATCGATGGGAACGCGCACGATTTTTTCCGGCGCTGTCGCAGCTACTTCCTCGATATCCATGCCGCCGGCAGCACTGGCCATCATAATCGCGCGGCGCGAAGCGCGGTCGATGACGATGCCCAGGTATATCTCGCTCTTGATTTCCGCCGCAGGATCGATCAGCACCTTCCGCACCGGTAGACCTTTGATGGTGAGATTGAGAATATCGCGTGCCTTTGCCTCCACCTCATCCAGCGTCCGCGCAACCTTGACGCCGCCCGCCTTGCCGCGCCCGCCTACCAGCACCTGCGACTTGATAACGACCGGCAAGCCGATTTTTTCCGCGGCAGCGCGCGCGCCCTGTGGTGTGTCGGCAACGATTCCCTGCGGTACCGCCACCCCATAACGCCCGAACAGCTGTTTTGATTGATATTCGTGTAGTTTCATTTCGTATCCCCAGATCCGTATATCCGATTGGTTGCTGTCTGAATTATCCTGCCGGTCTACAGATGAAGCCGCCCTATGATTCGACAATGCGCTTGATGGAATATTCGAGATGCGACAGCCCGCTGACGAGGTCAGCTTCTGTGTGAGATACCTCGGTGCGCATGGCCGTCAGGTCGCTGCTGCCTGCGGACAGCACGATTGTAAGATGGATGCCGTCTTCCAGCATCTGGCCGCGAGACTTGATATAAACGGCATGATGCCGCGCCTGCACATCCTGCAGCAGTTCGGCAATGCGCGACTCATCACCGCGATCCAGCACCAGCGTTCGTTCGATATAGCCCCCGGCGCCGATCGTTCTGGCCAGAATAGGCTGAAGGGAACCATTATAGATTTCCTTCATCTCCGACGGTACGCCCGGCAAACTCACGATAGTGGTCGTGCCGTTGACTTCCAGGACGACGCCGGGTGCAGCGCCATTCGGATTGCTGATCGGTGTGCCGCCGCGGGGCAGAAGCGCCATCTTGCGCCGCGCTTCGTTCAGTTCAGCGCTGAAGTTGGGACGGATGCTGGCGATGTATTCGTAGCGCTTGCGCACCATCTCCAGCGCTGCCGGGTCTTCCACGAGGTCCAGGTTCAAGGCGCGCGACAGCGCGCGCATGGTCAGATCGTCGTCGGTCGGCCCAAGACCGCCGGTCGTCAGGATCAGGCGCGGCCGGCGTTTCAGGGCGCTCTCCAGCGCATCGGCGATTTCGTCGTATTCATCGCGCAGGATCACCGCTCGCCGCACGCGCGCGCCGATAGCCGTCGACTGCCTGATCAGCCAGTGGGTATTCGTATCCTGAACCTGACCGACAAGCAACTCGTTGCCGATCGCGAAGATCTCCACACAGCGTTCGCACTCCTCTGCTTTCCGATTGTCATCCATACGACGTGTGATGATACACCGCTCGGCGATTAACCCAGCCCGCAAAACTCGCTGACCACGTCATAAAGTGCCTGCACCCCCCAGGCCAGCGAATCGACTGACACGCGTTCGTTGTGGCCATGCACCATATCGCTGAAGTGTTCACCCGGCTTGAATCTCATCGGCGAGAACCCATAGCAAATCGTGCCCAGTTTGGCCAGGTGCTTGGCATCAGTGGCGCCAGTGAGCATCGACGGGACCGGCAGACCGGTCGGGTCATGCTTTTTCAAGGTGCTGCGGATCAGACGATACAGGGGGGTATTCGTTGTAAACTCAATCGCCGGCGACTCGCTGTCGATGTCGAAACTTACGGCGTGCCCGTTGCTGCCCATGGCGCGTTTGAGTTCCTCGATGACAGCGCTGCCGCTATAGCCGGGAACGGTACGGCAATCCAATACTGCCGACGCGCGCGATGGGATCACATTGGTCTTCTGGCCCGCCCTCAAGCCGGTTGGGGTGACGGTGTTGTGTGTGATCGCGCGTAATTCCCCGGCCAGCCCCGGATCACGTATCACACGCTCCAGGAATGGCAAACCACTCTCATCAAGCCGGCCCAGCAGTGCGCGGATGCCCGCGCCTTGTGCGCCGCCCAGGCCGTCTGCCAGGCCGTTGATATAGGCGCGCGCTGTCGCGCTGATGTGCATCGGCAGGTGCGCACGCGCCAGTTTATTGACGGCGCGTGTCAGGTGTACGACTGCATTGTCTTCATGCGGCACACTGGCGTGACCGGGTCGTCCCGCAGCGTGCATGTGCATCCATACCGTCCCCTTTTCGGCGACCTGGATCGGGTAAAAACACTTGCCGGATGCATACATCGTATAACCGCCAAACTCGCTCAGGCCATATTGCGCGCGCAGCAGGTCTGGATGGCGGGCAATCAACGGACCGATGCCCTGATCAGTGTCGGTTTCCTCATCGGCTGTTGCAGCCAGGATAATATCGCGGCGCAATGATGAGCCGGGGTGGTCCTCCAGATGCTGCTGGATTGCCAGAAAAACAGCCAGTTGCATGGCGCCGATGCCTTTCATGTCCAGCGCGCCGCGGCCATAGATGTAGCCATCACGCAGCAGGCCGCCGAACGGGTCGACGTTCCAATGCTCACGTTCGACCGGCACCACATCGGTGTGTGAATACAACAATACAGGCGCTTCCGCGCCATTACCCTTGATGCGGGCTACGACATTGCCACGGTGCGGGGCCATCTCGATGACTGTCGGGTCGATTCCATTCTGGTACAAAATGCCCGCGATGTAGTTGGCTGCTGCACTTTCGTTGCCGGGCGGATTCGAGGTATCGATGCGGATCAGATCCTGCAACAGGTGGACGGTCTCGGCGGCCAAGCCGTACCTGCTCTTTTCAGTCATGATGGAATTGTCCCACATCGTATAATGTGCAGGCATATTTCATAACACTTGAGTAAGGTGGTTACAGCCCGAAAACGTTGTTTGAGACGTCATTGCCGGTTTCGGACTGTTCGGTAACATGGCGAAATTAACATCCCGCACCCAGGACTTTTCGGAATGGTATCTGGACGTGATCCGCGAGGCCGACCTGGCCGATTACGCCCCTGTTCGCGGCTGCATCGTCGTGAAGCCGTATGGCTGGTCGTTGTACGAGAACATGCGCGATTTTCTCGACCGCCGCTTCAAAGACACGGGTCACAGCAATGCCGCCTTTCCGATGTTCATCCCCATGTCCTTTTTGAACCGGGAAGCCCAGCATGTGAAAGGATTCAGTCCGGAACTGGCGGTCGTCACTGTGGGCGGCGGCGAACAACTGGAAGAACCTCTGGCGGTTCGCCCAACCAGTGAGACCATAATCGGCTATATGTACGCGCAATGGGTGAAGTCCTATCGCGACCTGCCGGTATTGATCAATGCCTGGAACAGTGTGGTGCGCTGGGAAAAGCGCACGCGACCGTTCCTGCGCACGACGGAGTTTTTCTGGCAGGAAGGGCATACCGCCCATGCGACGCATGAGGAATCGAGCGAGGAAGTCATGCGGATGCTCGACGTGTATGCCGCGCATGCGCGCGACGAATGCGCCGTGCCCGTCATCAAAGGGCGTAAGAGCATCAGCGAGCGTTTTGCCGGCGCAGACAGCACCTACAGCATTGAAGCGATGATGGGCGACAAAAAGGCGCTGCAATCGGCCACCAGCCACGACCTCGGCCAGAACTTCGCCAGGGCGTTCGACATCAAATACCTGGATCGGGATAACACCGAGAAACTGTGCTGGACGACGTCGTGGGGAATGAGCTGGCGAATGCTGGGCGCTGTGATTATGGTGCATGGCGATGACCAGGGGCTGCGCCTGCCGCCCAGAATCGCCCCGATCCAGGCCGTGATCGTCCCCATCTACAAGAACGAAAGTGAACGCACCGCAGTCATGCAGGCTGCGGACAGTATATTTACGACACTGAAGTCGAACGGCATTCGCGTCAAACTGGATGATCGCGACGAAACACCGGGCTTTAAGTTCAACGACTGGGAGTTGCGCGGAGTGCCGGTGCGTGTTGAGATCGGGCCGCGCGATGTCGCCAATGGGACCGTGGCGCTGGGACGCCGCGATGTGCCGGGCAAAGCGGGCAAAAGCTTTGTGCCGCAGGCCGGGCTGGCAGAGCGGATCACGACGTTATTCGAGGAAATCCAGTCAGGCTTACTCCAACAGGCCACGAATTTCCGCGATGCCAATATCCGCGAAGTCAGTACTTACGCAGAATTGAAAGAAGCTGTAGAAGATGGGTTCGCGCTGGCGCCAGTCGCCGATGACCCCGCCGTAGATGCACAGATAAAAGAAGAGACGAAAGCCACTAATCGTTGTTTCCCGCTTGAGCAGGTACCCGGTGAATGGAAATGCATCGTGACAGGGAAGCCGGTGCGCGAGCGCGCACTGTTCGGCAAAGCTTATTGAATTGCACGAACCAGCGGTTGAGTATGGTGCAAACGAAGGGGATTCATCCAAAAATAGTGTCTGTGGACTGTTAGAATCCCTGTATGCGCAAGGCGTGTGGTAGTCACTCAGAATGACAGAGCAGCCAGAATTGAGGCGGCTCTCACGCGACAAGCAGGTTTCGCCAGGCAAAGTAGACAGAGTTTATGAAGTGTGACTACATAAAGAGTAAAGCGATACGCCTGGTACTGGCTGTTACTATCTTTACTTCGGTTC
>JAKALH010000255.1 GCA_021813225.1 Chloroflexota bacterium | reverse complement strand
GCAACCATGTCGCGCCGCAGATTTTCGGCTTGTTGCAGCGAAGCGGCCATCTCGTTCAACGCCAGCGCCACCTCCGCCACTTCCTGCGTGCCGCACGGTTCGACGCGATGTGACCAGTCGTGTCCGTCAAATGCGCGCGCAGCCCGGGCCATAGCGGAGAGAGGGGTCGTCAGCGCTTTGCTGATGAACAGACCGAGCACGATGGCGAGCGCGCCGGCGACAAGCGCCGCAACAAGCAGGTTGCGGCTCAGCTGGTCCAGGAAAGCCTGTTGCGCCTGGTCAAGGATCAACCGTCCCGGCGTGCTCAACGCCAGGTAACCGACCGTGGCGCCATCGACCGTAACCGGCAGTGCGCCTGCGCGTTCAGCGCTACCCAGGCTTGCTCCGGTGCCCGTGCCATAGACAATCAATCCATTTGCATCGGCTAGGATGGCCGAAGGTCCTCCACGCCCCTGACCGCGACCGCGACCCATGCTGCCAGAAGCGGTGGAGTCCAACACATTCGCGACGCCGTCCCAGTTGCCATTCGCGCGATAGTAAGCTGCCAGCGTATCGACAATCCCGCTTTGATTGAGCATCTCCTGGCGAGACAAATAGTCCTTGAACGAGGTCGTCGCGGTGGCATTGGCAAGCAGTGCGACTGCGGCGACGCCGGCGAGCGTGATCGCGATGAAAGCGAAAGTAAGCCGGACCCACAGCCTGTTCATAGTTACTCGCGCATGCGATACCCGACGCCAAATACTGTCTCGATATACGCGGGGGCCGCCGGGTCGGGTTCTATCTTCTTGCGCAGATTCTTGATATGCGTATCGATCGTGCGGTCGAACCCTTCGTAGACGTATCCCAGCGCTGCGTCAATGAGTTCGCCGCGCGTGAAGGCACGGTTGGGATTCTGCATCAGCGCTCGCAGCAACTCGTATTCTGTGGGCGTTAGTTCCAGGTCGCGGCCAGACAGGCTGGCCAGGTGGTGTTGCAGGTCGATCCGCAAGCCACGTATCTCAATAATAGGCGACGGTTGCAGCACGCCGGCGGCGCGTCGCA
The DNA here is from genome assembly GCA_021813225.1 of Chloroflexota bacterium. Taxonomy (GTDB): domain Bacteria; phylum Chloroflexota; class Anaerolineae; order J036; family Brachytrichaceae; genus CAIXPS01. The sequence continues at coordinate 4,039 of JAKALH010000255.1, read as the reverse complement.
GAAGCGCCCGCACGCGCGCCACCACCTCGAGCGGGTTGAAAGGTTTGGTCAGATAATCATCTGCGCCGATATTCAACCCGGTCAGTTTATCGGCATCTTCAGCCCGCGCCGTAAGCAGCAGTATGGGTATGCTGGCGAGTGCGTCGTCTGCACGCAGTAAACGCGTCAACTCGAAACCATCGCGCTTCGGCATCATCACGTCCAGCACAACCAGATCGGGGTGCTCGCGGCGGATGATATGCAAACCGGCGTCTCCGTCCGGCGCGGTCATTACAACGTAACCCGCCTGCTCCAGATAGGATTTCACCAGACGCACGATCTGTGCATCATCATCGACGACGAGGATTCGCGCAGCCATATTACTTCGATTGTAGTGTGGTCACAGCCTGCTGCACAACACTCACTTCGCTCAGCTTGCCCTGCGAGACCAGGTCTTTGATCGCCACATTCGCATCAGTGTCAGAGGGCAACCCGAGCGCCGCCAGCAGCGCGTCAAGCGGCACAACACACTGTTCCGTGACTTCTGCCAGCGTCATGCGCCCTTTGATGTCGCTGCCAGGCAAGATTACGCCTGCCGGTAACGACGTCGGAGTCGCGTGTGCGGCAGCGGTCTGCGCAATCACCGGTGTGGCCGTGGCAGGAGCCGGCACCGGGGTTGCTTCGGCAGGTGGTGTGCTCTCACTCAATTCGGTTCGCGGCGCTGCCAGCGTGTCACGCAGCGTGGATATCTCAAAATCCAGCACGACGCCCTCCAGGTCCTTGAGCGCGGTATCCGCCGATATGTCCGCCGGAATGCCGCCGGCTTGATAGAGCGCCGACTTATCGATGGGCAGGCCGTCGATCACCTGCTGCAACGTCATCCAGCCTTTGATATCCGCCGGGTTGAGTTGCGCAGCCTCAACCGTTGTACGACCGCTCGTGGTCCACATGCCGATGCTTTGCGCCGCGAAGACCGTGCCCAGCAGCGCCACGATGACCAGAACGGGAACCAGTAGTGGGTTGACTCTCATGACTTGCTCCTTTTAACTCTTTCTGCCACCGGCCAATTTGCGTATTCCGTCGATCCAGGCTGGCGCGAGTTTAACTTCCAGCGCGCCCGGGCGCGGGCAGGTGTCGACACAGGCGAGACAACCGATGCAGTTGCTGCTGACGATTTTGGCGTCCGCTACATCCAGTTTCATCGGGCATGGGCGGGTGCACAATTGGCAACTCTTGCAGGTGCTTTCCTCGCGACGGATGCGCAACAGGCTGAACTTGCTGAGCAGGCTGATAGCACCGCCGAGTGGGCAGAAGTAACGGCACCACGCGCGTTCGACCAGGAATGAAACAGCCAGCACGACAATGGTGATCAGATAGGACGGCCAACTGGTCAGCAGATCAAATTCGAACAACCAGCCCAACCCGAACAAGGTGCGGTACGGGTCATAGTCGGCAAACCACAGCTTCACCTGCGCAATCGTCTGGTACAGGATGAGCGCCAGCAACACATAGCGGCCATAGCGCAGCACGGCATCGAGCCGCGCCGGCACTTGTATTTCCATGATGTGCAACCGGCGCCGGATACCGCTCAACAAGTCCTGGATCGCGCCAAATGGGCATATCCACCCGCAGAAAGCGCCGCCGGCGATCAGCGTTCCGACAACCAGACCCGCCAGCAGCACCAGGTTGGAAAGGTGCGTCTTCGGAATGTACGTCCCGGCACTGGAGATTGTCTGCCACAGCGTCTCGATGCCGCCGAATGGGCACAGCGCATCGATTGACGGTGTGATGCCATCTTCGACAGCCAGGTTGTGGACGATGCTGCCGCCGATTATTAACAAGCCAAAGGCAAGTTGCGAAACATGGCGCAGGCGCTGCGTCCACACCATGCGCCTGCGGCGTTGTGCGGCAGGCGTTCGGTTTGTGAAATCGATGTTGAGCGACTTCAGTGCGGATTGTGAATTCATGTCCTCTTGTATCCTCAGTAAAGAATCTGGCATCACTATATTGAGTAGATATGGAGAAGTTGTGTAATCATCCAGGAAAAGAAAACCCGGCTTCATCAAGTTGATGAAGCCGGGAGCGGGTATTACTACCGTGTGTTGAGAGGTGTTTACCTGCCTCGTCCGCCCATGCGCCCGCGCCCACCTGTCTGGCTGTTCGCGCCGTAGTTATCGCACACGCCGTCATTGTTGGTGTCCACGAACCCGGTGCCAGTGCCATTGCCCCGCGGCGTGAATTTCGCGCTGAGTTGCGCCGTGACATTAGCCTTCATCGTTGCGATATTGGCGTCGGCCTGAGCTTGGGTAAGCGTTCCGGCAGTTACGGCACTCTGCACCATCTGCACGCGCGGTGCGATAAATGCGTCGACGATCCCGGTCAGCGACACGCCTTTCTCGGTAGCGACATCTGCAATCGTCTTGCCCGTGTTCAATGTCGCAACCAAGTCGGTCTGGCTCAGGTTAAGCGCCTTCGCCGCCACTGCCACCAGCGAGTTCTCCGGCCCGCCGATGCCGTTGGCGCGCCCTCGCATCCCCATGCCCATAGACCCGGCCATACCGGTCCCACGAGCAGCGTAAGGGGCAGGTTGTGTCGGTCCAGGTGTCTGGGCGGATGCACTGCCACTGAAAGCTACTGCGGCTGCCATCGCTGCCACTACTGCGAGTGCGCCAATCTTCAATATGTTGTGTTTCATCATCGTTCTCCTATACCTGACTTTGTATTTCGACTGCGGGCTTAACCCGTTTCGTTGGTTTGTTTATAGCCGCCAGTTGTGGAGAACTCATGGAGACAAACCCGTATCCAGTTGCTCGCTTGCGCGTCTTATTAGTACGGGCCCGCAACACTTTTATGATTCAAGGTAAACACGAGGTAATAAACATGAAGTCCAACTTGCTTAGAATCACTTCAGCAGCAACGATGGCTGTGCTGGCCGGCGTGCTCGCATTTGGTCCGGTGGCACGCGCTGGCGGTTATAAGTTACATACGGCGCCTGCGACGGCCATACTGGACCGCGACCGCACACAACTCCAGACACAAGACATGCTTCAGGATAAGGATTGCACCTGCGACTATCTGCAGACTCAAGACCGCATCCAACTGCATGACGGCTGGCAGGACTAAGCCAGCTTTGTAACGCTTTGAGCGGTCGCGCATCTAACCGGGTAAGAGGTAAGCACAGTGCAAAAGCATGTACTTGGTTTTATGGTCAGCGCGCCCGGGCGCGTCGTCCATATCGTTGCAGGCATTGGCTTGATCGTCGTTGGTCTGTTCTTTAACAGCGGCGTTACGGGTTACATTGTCGCAGTTGCAGGGCTGGCAGTCATTGTTGTCTCAGCGAGCGACACCTGCATGGTCGCACCGGTATGCGGGCTTTCATCGCAAGGCAATCAAACCCGCGCGCAACTGGACAAGCCAGCGCGTTGATCCGCACGCGAACCGAATACAATAAACCGGCGCATAACCGCATCAGGATGTTGGTTATGCGCCGGTTTAATTGCACTTAAGCAGCCTGCAACGGCTGCAGCCGCCCAATACGCGGATAGATCAGGTGGTTGAAAACCAGTACCACGGTTCCTGCGGCAATCGCGCCCAGCGACACCCACACGGCTGTCGGCAGCGCGCCGATTGTCCAGGCGTCCGGCCGGAACAGGAACTCCGTCCAGCCGCGCCCAAGCCCGTACCAGATGAAATAAATAGCGGCCAGGTCGCCATAGTGCAGCCGACGCTCGAAACGCCGAGCCAGCCACATCAGGAGCAGAAAACCGACAAAGTTCCAGGCGGATTCATAAAAGAAAGTAGGGTGAAAACGCATGCCAAGCGGATACTTCTGCAGGTTGGTGAAGTTGATTTTGCCCGTGTTGGCGCGGTGCGCGGCGTCGATGGTAATCCCCCACCAGGACGAGCCGGTCGGCCCGCCATACAACTCCTGGTTGGCGTAGTTGCCCCAGCGACCAATCGCCTGTGCCAGTGCCACACCCGGCACGGCAAAGTCAAACCACTGGAAAAGCCACAGCTTGTGCCGCCACGCGATGTAGACGATGCCGATGATGCCGCCAAC
>JAKALH010000254.1 GCA_021813225.1 Chloroflexota bacterium | reverse complement strand
TACCAGCGCAGGCAATGGTCCAGCAGGTGCTGGTATGCGCCCAGCAGGAACGAGCCGGAGCCGCACGCCATATCCAGCACATGAATATCTTTGATCTGCTGCGGGCTTTTACCCTCGGTCAGCTTGCCCAACGTGTTCCGCACGATGTAGTCGACGATGTACGTCGGGGTGTAGTACACGCCGCCGGCTTTCTTGACTTCGGGCTTCTCCTCAACTTTAGCCTGATGGCCGGGCGTCAGGCGGATGACCTTGCCCAGGAACTGCTCGTAGATGTTGCCCAGAATCTGAATGGGCAGCACGCTGAACTCGTAAGGTGAGTGCGGAAAGTACAGGTCGTTGATGATCGGGCGCAGCGTTTTCGTATCAACGGTCAGTTTCGCGGTGACGCGGTCGCCTTTGGCCGACAGGTCGAACAGGCCGGCGTTGTATCTGGCGTCGGCGCGGCGGCACAGGGCGATCAGGTCGGCGTAGGCGTCATCGCGGCCGGCGATGCGCAGCAGTTGCTCATAGGGTTCGATGCCGCGGTCCTCGGCCATGCGCAGGAAGATGATGCGGTCGATGATGCGCTGCACGGCGTCGTTCAGGTCGTCGATGCCCAGCGCCGGGTTGCGCAGCGCCATGTTGCGCGCCAGCGTGTCGCGCCAGCCCTCGATCTCGCGCAGAAATTCGGCGTCCACCTCGCTCGCGCCGCGTCGCCCGCGCGCGGATTCGGCGAACTGGTCGAATGAGCCGCCGATGACGGCGTCGTAGGAGAGGATGTCCCAGATTTCGCGCCAACGGTCTGCATATTCGTCGACGCTGTAATAACGGATGCGCCCGGTCGCGGCCTTGTCCTTCTCCGACGGGCGCGTGCGGCAATCGTACACGCTCAGTTCCTCGAAATCGGTCAGCAGCGAGATGGGCAGCTTGGCGCTCCAGGCGTAGCGGCGCAACTGGTAGGCGGGGCCAGGATCGGTCTTGATCGAGACGCCCACCTTCTTCGCTTCGCCGAAGAATTTGGTCTCGCGCCCGACGCGGAAGGCGTAATCGGGGGCTTTGCGCTGGCCTTCGTCATCCAGCGATGGCTCGACGACTACCGGCATATACTGCGGCGCGACCCGCTTCGTGTTATGGACATCCCAACCCAGCGCCATGAAGAACGGGTCAATCAGGTTTGCGCGCACCTGCGCCTCTTTGTAACCCGCGATGAGGAACATCTGGCGATTGGTGTTGAAATAGCTGACCAGGCCGGCAATCTGATCGACGGATTCACTGTAACTGCTCATCAGGTAGCGCCCTGCCGAATCATACTTCCTTCACAGTCGAATTTCAAACCACATTCGCATAAGCCTCACAGGTCTGGCAGGCCTGTGAGATATGGCGTCACCTGACACTCCCGCCTGCGCTGCGGCGAGCCGCATCCAGAACTTCTGGTGCGGGATAAGCGGGCCACTCTGGCAGGTACAATGACATCGGCGCGGATGACGCATATTCCGCCGCGCAGGGGGTCCGAAGATTCGTGATACAGCCAGGAGCAGACCAGCAGCCGCACGCCGACGCACAGACCAGCCCGCGCCGCCGCGGGGTTATCGTGGGGGTACTGGCGGCGCTGCTGCTGGCGGATATCGTCATCGTGCTGGCAGGCTCGTCGACACCCCACGCAACACTGCCTGTTGCGACCGCCAGCCCGACCGCGTCGCCGCTGCCCCCCACGGCGACCGCTGCGCCGGCGCCGACGGCCACGCCAGCACCTGACCCCACTGTCGCCAGCAGCCCTGCGTCTGTATTCAACGGCACATCGACGCCGGCGGCTCGCCCCGTGCCGACAGGCACACCGCAGGAAACCGGCCCGGCCAGCCAGTCGCCGCACGCCGCGTTCCACTTGAGTTGTGACGCTACGGTCGGCCAGTTGCTGTCGCCCACCATCCAGAGCCGCGTGCTGGCTACCGCCCTGCTGGTGAATGTGTACCTGCCGCCGTGTTACGACCCGGAACGTTACACGTATCCCACCCTGTACCTGATCCAGGGGCTTGGCTATGTATCGGGCGAGTGGGTGGAAGACGGCGCGCCCGGCGCCTCGAATCGCCTGATGGCGAACGGCCGGCTGCCGCCGTTCATCATCGTCATGCCGGCCAACGACTCCATGTCGGGATACGCCAGCCGCTATGTGTATACCAGTCGTGGGCGCGGTTCGTGGGAGGATTTCATCGTCAACGAACTGGTGCCGTGGGTGGACGCGCGCTACAGCACCTGGGCGGATCGCAGCGGTCGCGCCATCGGCGGCATATCGCGCGGAGGCTACTGGTCGCTGATGATCGGGTTTTCGCACCCGGATATGTTCAGCGTGGTGGGCGGGCACAGCCCGGCCATCGATACGGAATATCTGGTCGGCGCCGGCCCCGGCTTCAGCATGTTGAGCTTCGCGAGTTCGGTCGACGCCTTGCGCACGCTGCGCATCTACCTGGACGCGGGCGCAGGCGACGTCACGCAGACAGGCGTTTACAAGCTGGCCGCCGAGTTAGGCCAGGACGGCATCACCTATACGGGGAGCATCGGCGATGGCGTCCATAACGACGAGTACTGGGCATCGCGCATCGGCGATTATCTGGCTTTTTACTCCGCGGACTGGCCGCGTCTGCCGCGCCTGCGCACGCCATAATGCTTCTATACGCCGATACGGCGCAATCGGTTATGTATCCAGTGCGCATGGAATACGCATATCCGCTTATAGTCCCGCGCAGGCGTATATCTTAGACTTTTGCCATAGTGAACTGGGGTGTTTCTGGCGTATTCAGTCCGGCACAGCGCGAGTACAAGGAGAGAAGATGGGCGTTATAACACTTGGTTTCCGATCCGGCAACCTCTCACCGTTGAAGAGTGCCCGCTCCGCAGGCCATCAGCGGGCGATCAAGCGCGCATATACCCCGGTTGCCAAAGACGCCGAACTGAGCGAGTACCAGGACCTGATTTCGTTGATGCGCAATGACCGGCTGGAAGAGCCGCCGGCGGCTGCCACCTCGAAAGTGGTTGCCATGTTCAAAAACCGCCGCAAGTAACCGCTCACCGCATTGCGCCAGTCATGGAGAGTTTCTAAACGACAGCAGGTGGCAGAATGACATTCGCAGCAGGAATCCTGATCGGTCTATTCTTCGGAGCAGTACTGGGTTTCGTATTTCTGTCGTTGATGATTGTTTCGCGGCAGTCTGAGGTTCGCGAGGATCAGCAGAAGTATCTGCCGCCGGCCGCCTGACGAATCGAATATCCCGCGCCGGCCATTATTTTTTATTAAGCGCCGCGCGCATGTTCGCGGGGGAAAAAAGAGGAGACGATTGGTCTCCTCTTTTTTGCGTGTCAGTCGGCGCGCCGGAATTACGCGGCTTTTGCTTTCTCTGCGGCAGGCTTGCTCTCGCTCTTAGTCTCCGCCTTCGGTTCCGGCTTGACTTCGGTCTTGTCCGTCTTGTCGGCGCCGGTCGCCGGCGTTTCCGAAGTTGCGGCAGTGTCTTTCTTTTGATGCGCCAGGGTGTGCTTGTCGCCGGCGGATTTGCTGTCGGTGATGTACCAGCCCGAGCCTTTGAATGTGACTGCCACCTGCCCCACGACGCGATAGACGTGGCGTTTTTCGCAGCGCGGGCATTTTCTCACCGGGTCATCGGTGAATCTCTGCTTTTGCTCAAACTTATATCCACAGTCTGGACAGGCATATTCATACGTAGGCATACCGCTGGATTATACCCCCGTGTGTTTATGCGATATTAGAACCGCAAGTAATTCGTCAAAATGCCGGGTCGCGGGCGCGCGGTCTGCGGCTATTGCCGCCTGGTTTCCGGCTCGCCTTCCGCCAGCGGGGCGGACTTGCCGTTAGGTGCGGGCATCGCCGGCGCGGGCGGCGCGGCGGGCGACAACTCGATGGAGCCGAAGACGCGATCTTCCACGCGGCGCAGCACGCGGCGCGCGCGCGAGCGCACATTAGCCAGCCCCAGCCGCACGCGGTTCATCGTGCGGTTGGCGCGGTTGAGCGCGCGCGGCGTGCCCCATTCCACGGCGGCCGATGCCCACGTCAACCCGCCGCCGAAGCCCACCATGACGACTTTGTGGTTGGGGCGCAGGCGGCCGCTGGTCACGGCGTCGCAGATGGCGATGGGGATCGATGCGGCGCTGGTGTTGCCGTAATGCTCGATGTTGTGATAGAAGCGCTCCATCGGCAGCGACAACGATTTCGATGCGGATTCCAGGATGCGGATATTGGCCTGGTGCGGAATCAGCAGGTCGATCTGGTCGATCTCCCAGCCGGTCCGGGCGATGATTTCGCGCGTGGCGCCGGCCAGGATGCGCACCCCGAAGCGGAACACCTCGCGGCCGTTCATGTACATATGGCCGGGGGCGATGCCTTTGGCCTCCTCGATGGCCGGCGCGGTCGCTGCGGCGGCGCCGTCCTGCCCGGCTACATTGGCGGGCATCTCGCGGAAGTTGGTGCGCACGTACAGCATATCGCCGCCGGAGCCGTCGGCGCGCAGGATGGTGGACAGCACGCCGCCGGGCTGGTCGCTGCTCTGCAGCACCACGGCTCCGGCGCCGTCGCCGAACAGCACGCAGGTGCTGCGGTCGGCCCAGTTCACGAGGCGCGTCATCACATCGGCGCCGATCACCAGCGCATATTCGCAACTGCCTGCCTTGATCGCGTCGGATGCCATGCTCAGGCCGTAGATGAAGCCGGAGCAGGCGGCGCTCAGGTCGAACGCGCCGGCGCTGTCCGCGCCCAGCGCATCCTGCACCAGGCAGGCCGTGGACGGGAAAGCATAGTCGGGCGTCGAGGTCGCCACGATGATCAGCCCGAGTTGCGACGGGCTGATGTTGGCGACGTCCAGCGCCTCCAGCGCGGCAGCGATGGAGATCGAGGCGCAACTGTCCTTCGCCCCCGCCATGTGGCGCTGGCCGATGCCGGAGCGCTCGCGGATCCAGGTGTCCGATGTATCGACGAACGCGGCAATCTCGTCGTTCGTCACGACGCGCTCCGGCGCGGACTTCCCCCATCCGACGATATGGGCGTACCTCATGCGGCTTCGTTGTACTCCGAGATGACGATGCATGCGTTGTGCCCGCCAAAGCCGAACGAGTTCGAC
>JAKALH010000253.1 GCA_021813225.1 Chloroflexota bacterium | reverse complement strand
GGGACCCCTTCGACCGCCAACCGGTTGAGTTTGTAAAACTCAACTTTGATTTCCACCCCCGCTGGATGCTGGGGCAGGTGCAGGCTGCAGGGTTCCACACCCGCCGCGCATTGGCGGTGTCGTACCTGCGCGCCGGTGTGCTGAAGCGCCTCATTCCCGTGAAGTTGATGGTATACGCTGATGCGCTCCTGCAGCTTACCGCGCCGGCCGGATTGTTTTCGCCCAGCGTGTTCACACTTAACGACCGTGCCGGCGCCGCGGATGCCGGCGAAGGTTCAACCGCGCTGTCCGGCGACGCCATTTTCCGCGACCCGCGCAATGGCTCGCTGCTGGTAGGCGATGGCGATGCACTGGTATGCCGCAGCGATGGCGCGCGATGGCGCGCGCAAGGCCGGTTCTACGACTTCAAGGAACCCGTCGCCAGTTAGGTGCGTCACAGTAAACAGCCGAGTCACTGACTCGGCTGTTTACTTTCCTGCAGCTGGACCGCGCAGTTATTTATCAGCGGTAACGTAACGGGTCCCGGCGATGATCCAGCATACCTTGGTGCGCGGTGTGTTGCAGTCTACCCGCCACCACTTGCCGTCGGTGCTCGCGCCGGTGACCTGAAGCGTCTGGTTGCGTGTCACGAAACCGACGATACGGTAGTTGACACCGGGGCCGCTGCGCAGGTTGACGGTGCCGTGGGTGGTCACGCTCTTGACATCAGTCTGTACGGCAGGGATATTACCCTGCGGGGCGGCGCCCGCCGGCGCGCCAGTAGTCGGCGTGACCTCGACGGTTGTGCTGACGCCGTTCGTCGTCGTTATTTTGCCGGTTGGCGTTAACTGGCCGGTCATCGTGATAACGTCACCCCCGCGCGGCAGTGCAGTCTTTCCTTGCGGTGCGGTTTTCGTGACGCCTGCCAGCGGTGAATTCAGAGGCGAACTGGTGCCCGGCAGCGGCGTGCCGGGGAACCTGCACGCACTCAACGCGAACGCGCCAACGATAACCAACGAAACGAAGCGGGTCCTCTTCATGGTTCTTCTCTCCTGTGACCTCATACTCGGACGTATGAGGTGCCTTTTCAGAATGGCCTGGCAGTACTGAACTCTATCTGGATTCCGGGCGTTGTTTCGGCGTGCGCCCGCGATGACCTACTGATACTTGAAGCTGTATATCCGGGTGGGTGTATTGACATAGATCGTGTTGCTGGTGGGATCAATCGACATATCCTGCATGCCCACCAGCTCATTGCCCGAACTGCGAAACTGCTTGACGTAGTCCCCCGCCTTGGTGAACTCCCACACGGCGCCGTTCTTGGCGTCGGCGATGAATACATTGCCGCTGTTCTGGTCGATTCCGCTGAGACCGATTGCAACTGCCTGCCCGATCGGCTCGGGAAGGTTTGACATACTGACGTTGAAATTCTGCTGCTGGCGGTTGAAGTACTTCAGCACTGTTCCGTTCGGCAGCACCAGATAGACGGCTCCGTCGATGGCCATATCCACCGCATCTTTGATTTGTGGGTTGGGCGAGCGGAAGTAAGTGTCACCTTTAACAAGCCTGCTGCCCTGCAATGTAAAGCGCCAGATTTGCCCGGCGCCTGCGTCAAGAATATAGGCAGTGCCGTTATACAGTTCGCCGGCGGTAACCTGGCCAGGATTGGGTGATGCACCGCTGGGCAGCACCATTTGCGTCAACTGCCCGGTGGCGGAACTGTATTCATAAAGCGCGGTCTTGTCGAAGAGCACAGCGCCTTCCACGCGCCAGCGTTCGGTGCTGGTCGTCGCCCACACGATATCGCCTTGATGCGAGCCTATGTTGACCGGCGCCGTGCCGCCCGGCAACGTCAAAGGGACAGGTCTTCCCGTGATTCCATCGCGCTGCACGTTCAACACGTCATAGACGGCGCTGTTTGTCGCCTGGTCCAGAACATAGATACCCAGCGATGCGGCGGCGATGCGGCGCCGCCCGGCGGAAGGTGCCAGCTCCGTGATCATCGCCGGCGACACTCGCACGATCTTGTTAGCCTGGTCCACCTGCGCCTGGGCCTGGCGCTGATCCGGCAGGAAGGTTGTGATGTCGTCGGGGTACCTGGTTTCGTATGTCGAAATGAGGTTCAGTGCCTTGGCCCAGTTATCGACACTCGGGTTGGCCTTGGCCAGATCAATCTGCTGGCGCGTCTGGTCGCGCAACTGCTGGCGTTCAGCCTGACCGCTCAACTGGAAGTACAGGATGGTTACAACCAGTGCGACTGCTATGGGCAGCAGGATGGCCACGGCAGCCAGGCCGAACACCGCGGTGCGCGAGCGCTGCTCCGGCGGGGCGTTCGCCAGCGATGCCGGCAGCAACTGGTTGCCAAACTGGCCGAGATTCTGTTTCATCGACGACGCTGCACCGCCAAATAACCCTGCTGCCGCAGCGCCAATGCGCCCCATCAGGCGAGGGCCGGACGGCTGGACTGATCGTGCCGGTTGCGCCTGGCGTGCCTGAGCGCCTGCCAAAGGCGGCCTGTATACAGTCGATGAGGCGCTGGTGATTGGCGCAGCCTGGCGGTGTTCCAGCGGCTCGGTCTGGCGCAGCGCCGGCGACGCAGTGACAGCAACTGCTGGTGCCGGTGTGCCGGTGCTGAACGCAACGCCAATCAACTTGCCCTGCTTGACATTGGCGTTCAGGAAACCGGCGACCATGTGCCCGTCGCCTTTCTGCATGCAGGCCTTAACCAGTTCGTCGCTGACGTTGGCGCAGGAACCCGTACCCGTCAACACGAAGCTGTCGCCGCCTTTCCATGCGTAATTAGTGAAAACAGCGTCGGTGGAACGGCTGCTTCCCACCGGCGGCGCGTCGCCTTCGGGGATCAGATGCTCGAAAGCGCCCGATTGCGCCCGCGCATAGGCTATCGCCGGCCCTGCCTGCGCGATGATAACGCTCTCGTCGTTCACCACGGCACTGCTGATCGATCCCAGAATGCGCTGGCTGGGCGGGACCCCGCGATTCATATCCACAATCCGGTCGTTCGCCAGCTTGATGGACAGTCGTAATGCGGTAGTGACGCCGCCGGGCGCCTTCCAGAAGGCATCGCTGAAGAGTTGCGCCAGTTCAAGATATGAAGCCGTCGGAGCGAACTGCAGGTCCAGAAAGAGGATGAGTGTTTCCCCGCTGCGCGGCGAGCGCTTCCCTGCGGGCTGCACGAACACCTGCGGCGTATCACCCAGTTCCTTGCCATTGATGACGTGAATGGTCGAATATGTTACGTCAGCCATGCTGGTATATCTTTATGTGACCGGTTACCGGTGCATAACCAGGTTTCACAATCAGCAGATTGAACGATAGCCGCCGATTGACGCTAAGTGTAGCAGTATATTTCCCGTATGTCATCCTGAATCCCGCCGTTATGACGTGACCATAAACGCGCCGGAACAGGCGTATGACGGTGAAGAAGTCTACTGACCCCGCAAACACGAACACGGTCCTTAACGCAACTTCTAATGAGTATCTCCGCAAAATCTATATATGTCAATCAGCATCGACATTTACTGACAAGACTGCGCTGTATGATCAAACCGGATTCCACCCGCCCCGAAGACGGCAGGTGCGCATAAGCTATTCCCGCGTGATCTTCAGCGGAAGCAGCACCGTGAAACAGGTGTGTCCGGGTGATGAATCGACATGGATACTGCCGTGGTGTTTGCTTTCGATGATGTTACGCGCAATGTGCAGACCCATCCCGGTTCCCTTGCCGATCGCTTTCGTGGTGAACATGCTGTCGAAAATCCGCGGCAGCACGTCCGGCGGGATACCCGGGCCATTGTCACAGATCTCGACGGCCACTTCGCCATCGTGCGGGTATGTGTGCAGCGTAAGAACGCCGTGCCCCTGCATGGCATCGATGGCATTGTCGATCAAGTTGATCCACACCTGATTGAGTTCGCTCGCGTAGGCCTCAATGCGCGGCGGGTCGGTAGCGTACTGCTTCTGCACGACCACCCCTTCCTTCAACTTATGCTTCATGATGAGCAGTGTGCTGTCCAGACCGTCGTGCACATTTACCTGTTGTATGGGTGCGCGATCCAGATAGGTGTACTCCTTGACGCTCTTGACCATCTCGGAGATGCGTTCGGCACTGACGCCGACTTCATGAACGAGTGAATAGGCTGTGCATCCGGCTGCCAGCCATTGCAGCAGCACCGGCAGTTGGGTCCTGCTGAATATCTGCGTGCCTTGCTGTAATGTATTGAGCGTCCAGCCGGCGGAGATTAACACCGGGGCGGCTTCCCATGCCTGTGAGACGCCCTGTTGTTCGAGCCAGTCCTGCAGTTCATACTCCAGATCGCTGCGCGCCAGTGGGTCCAGATTCACAGTTGCGGCTGTTCGCCGGCTCAGAGACTCGCGCAACTGGCTGCGCACTTCGACCTGCCTCTCGTCGAGGTGCAGCGTATCCAGTTGTGCGGCCAGGCTGAGCCAGGCGGTGAGCTGGTTCCGCAGCAGGTTGACGCTGCGCCGTGCGGCAGCGGCAGGATTATTCAGTTCGTGCGCCAGGCCGGCTGCCAGCGTACCCAGAGCTGCCATTTTCTCGCGCTGCCTCAGCATGGTTTCAGTGCTGCGCAGCCGCCGCGCGAAAATATGCATGATTGCCATCATCGTCTCGGTGTTGCTGCAAACCAGTTGTTCGAACGAAGCCCGGCTGATCTTCAGGACGCTGCTGTCCATCAAAGCGCGCACCGAGGCGTTGCGCGGGGCATTTTCCAGCAGCGCCATTTCGCCGAACACCTCGCCGCTGCCGCGGCGCGCCAGAACCACCTCGCCTTTTGCCGAGTGTTTGGTCACCTCAAATTCACCGCTGAGCACCACAAACATGGCGTCGGCTGCTGCGCCTTCATCGATCAATGTTGCTGCGGCAGGTATCGCCAGCGTTTCAGACATCCGGTACAGCCTGTCCAGGTCATCCTCGGACAGGCCCGCGAACAGTTCTAACCTGCGCAGCGCAATACCTCTTTGCTCATAATCTTTTCTGCCTCGTGGCTGTGTTCGTCCTGCGTTCCAGACACGCGGTGCAGGTTTCATGCCGCGGCCAGAACCTGCTCGAGCACCTTGACAGAAAATGGTCGACCAATGACGGATGCGAC
>JAKALH010000252.1 GCA_021813225.1 Chloroflexota bacterium | reverse complement strand
CAGCGGCGCATACGAACTGCCAATCTCCGCCGAGGCAGCTACCGTCGCAGTCAGGATCACGGATATCCTCGGCGCGGAGACGCTCGTCACAAGCCGCATCTGATCATGGCGACAGCCGTATGATTTTTGCGGCCAGGTCGCGGTCGAACGGCGGCGCCGCCAGGACGAGGTTGCCATCGCCGGCGCGCGCCGTATCGGAACGAAGCATATCCGCCGTGCGCGTGTCATACCAACTGACGCGGTAATTGCCATTCTGCATCCCTGCCAGCGTTACCGTGATGTTGCGGCGCGGTTGTAATTCGTAGCGCCAGCCGGTTTTGCTGGCGCCGCCGAACAGCGTGGCGTTTCGAAACGCCGATACGGCGGACTCGACACTGTATTGCGAACTGCGCAACCAGAGCAGTGCGCGGTCTTTTCGCTCAAGAGCCGTCGCCTGTGCAGTCGATGTGAATATCTGCACTGGCGCTGGCGTCAGGCCGGCTATATCCTGATCCGCCAGGAATCCCGCCAGCCCTTTGAGATGGTACCAGTAGTTGTTGGGTTCAATATAGCTGTCCCACCACCAGTACATGGCGGCGCTGGCAAAGCCGCTGAAAGTCGACGCCCACAGGCCATTGTGAAAATGCACTCCTTCGGTGTCGAATGGCGTGGGTTCCTCTCCCTGCGCCGATGCGCCAAACTCCGTGAACAGGATGGGTTTGTCCGGTTTTACCAGCCCGTAACCGCTCAGTTCGGCGTAGGCTTTGGGCATACTGATCCAGGGGTCCAGCGAGTTATAGCTGTGCCGTTGCATCAGATCGATTTCGGGCAGGGCGGTAATGCGCGGATCGTTGACATCTGAATAACTGATGCTGGTGAGGTGATGATAGGGATCGACGCGGCGCAGATAAGCGGTCATGGTCTGCAGCCAGGGTCGCAGCAGGTTGGGATCGGCCAGAGGCGTGAAGTTCACTTCGTTCCACCATTCCCAGGCCAGCAGGTTGGGGGAGTAGCTCCACCGCGCGGCG
This sequence comes from Chloroflexota bacterium, assembly GCA_021813225.1. GTDB lineage: Bacteria > Chloroflexota > Anaerolineae > J036 > Brachytrichaceae > CAIXPS01. The sequence continues at coordinate 4,103 of JAKALH010000252.1, read as the reverse complement.
ATGTAGCGCAGGCGCTGCTCGAACAGTTTGATCGCCTGCGGGTTCGTCGCAAAGTCGGCGGGTGTCCGGCACGGCCCGCCCAACTGTGCGTTATAGGGATTCCTGTCCCATTCCGGATTGACGGTCGTATTGAAAGCGCCATGATTGATCAGCACCAGGATGATGTAGATGCCGCGCTGCTCGGCCATCCACATGACCTGGTCGAGCTGCCAGGCGCGATCCAGCCGATAACGCCCCAGCCCGCCGTCGCTCCACTCGATGCCGAATGACCATGACGCCATCCAGATACGCGCGACGTTGGCGCCGTTCTTCTGCAACTGGTCAAACCAGCGCGCGTAGTCTTTCAGCGGTTCGTCGTGTCCCCAGCCCAGGTTGATGCCCACCGGGAAATAGGCTTCGCCGTTATCGAAGCCCAGATACTGGTGGTTGTTCGCGTTGATACGCACGAAGCCCCGCGCGACGGCGGGTTCCACGGTGAAGGTGACAGGCTGGCTGGTCAGGCTGACAGCCGGTGTTTTCAGTGTGGCGTCAGCCGTCCAGGTGCCTTCCAGCGCAGGCGTGAAACGTGCCTGCCACTGCTGCGGCCAGATGGGTCGGCTGGTTTTCGGATCGAAGTCCTGCGTGAAGAACGCCGGAACGGTGGTGACATCGCCCTGTGGCGAGCGGAAATGGACATCGATAGCGATCTGTGCGGGGTCGAACGGGTTGTCTGCCTGAACGTTTGTGCCGATATCCAGTTCAAGCCGGCTGTACTGGCCGATGGCCGGTGTGCGCGTGTTGAGATTGATGTAGGGGGTTGTGCTGTCAATCTTCGCGGCAGCGCCGGGCGGTAATGGCTGCACGGCGCGCGTCGCCAGCAGCTTATCGATGTAGACGCTGCCAGCCTTTGCGGGGTATACGACGACAGCCAGTGACTGCACGTCGTTCATTGATTGCAGCGTGACGCTGTATTGCCAGTTCGTCTGGGCGGATTTGTAAGTGGCTTGTGTCAGGTCGAACTGCACGGCATTCGGACCGGGCTTCACAGGCTCCGGCGCACTCTCCTGCCAGCGCCGCTCCGGGCCGCTGCGGAAAGCGATGCCGACGGCCTGCGCCGCGCCGTCATCGTTGTAGAGATCGAACGCGAGGGTCTGCGCGTCGGATAGATGCAGCGGGCGGTCGAGGGTGAAGATCGCCTTCTGCCTGTCGCCATTGAACTGCAATTGCAATGACTGTCTGCCGCGGGTAGGATGCTGTGTGGAAAGAGCGGCGCGTGTGGCGCTGCTGTCTCCAACCATTGGCCACATGCCCGGCACCCAGGCAGTGCTCGCGCTCTCAAAATCATCGATGATCATCGCGTTTCCGGCGAAAGTTGCGGGCGTCGGTTGCAGCGCCGGCTTTGGTGAACTGCATCCGGCTGCCAGCAGCAGAGGGATCAGCATCCACGACGATAGACGTATTTTCATCGACTGCTCCGCAGCGCGGGTCGGGTACTGTTGCTGCGACCGTGCCGTCAGTAAGGCAGCCCGAGCCGGCGGGTGAGTGTAGCGCGCGCAATATCGATAACCATGATCTCGGTCAGCGCGAAGAATAGGCCGGCTGCAAGCGGGAAGATCAACTGGCTCCAGCGTTCGTAACGCCCTTCGCGTTTCATCAGCAGAACGACCAGCAACGAATTCACCACCACCAGTAAAGTAACTACGCCCAGCGCGCTGATGAGCGCGATCGGGCCATACAGGAAGTCCGGCTGCCACAGCACAATTGCGATAATCGCCGCGGCAACGGCGGCCAGCCGCAGCAGATCGCGCCACGAACGCACGCTGGGTTCGCCGGCTGCCAGTTCCGGCCGCCAGACGGCGGAATTGAACAGCGGCACGACAAATGAACTGAGCGACACGCCCATGAAGGCGCCCGTCACCAGGCGCAGCCAGTTCGCGGATGGATAGAGAAATACCGTCCCGCGCAGCAGTTGCATGTACGAATTGAACCCGTCAAATGCCCACATCATGAAGAAGAGCGCCGGCGCCAGCACGTAGGGGAAACGTGGGAACTGGGTATAGCGCTTGCGCTGTACCACGGCGAAACTCACGATGCCGATGAGTGCGCCGACGAACATGCCGGTGTCGCGCGCGCACACGGGAAGTTGTGTGTTGGCGATGAAGATGGAGTGACTGGGGATCCGATGGCAGACCGCATAGCCAATCCAGTCGAGCGGTTGCAACGCCTGGCGGGGCAGGAGGGCGGCAAGAACAGCCAGCGCCAGAAGCGCGTAGATCGGCCACAGCACGAAATTCGCGTGCCAGCGCGGCTCGGCGACGGTTTTATCCTGACTGCCAACCATCGAATCAAGGTCCTCCCGGGCGCGAAATCAGCACGGCAATCAGGATCACGATGACTGCCCACAGCAACGCGCCGTCGCTCTCAAGCAGCGTCAATACGCCGGTAAATGGTTTTGACAACCGGCCGATGGCGCCGGCGAGAATATCCTGCCACCAGTTGAGTTCGAGCGCAGTCATCAGCCGATCGTTATACCTGTTGAGGGTTGCCGACCACCGCTTCTCCATATACCAGAGCAGTCCCCCCAGCGCAGAAGGGATGATCCAGAATATCCAGCCGGCCAGACCGACCTGGTCGAATGTTGTGCTCAGACCGCCTGCGCCGGAGAGTCCGGGCGCCAGCCCGAACAGAACCACCAGAATCGACGGGATACCCAGTACAGCCAGCCGCAGCGTCGCGCTGCCTGTGTGTTCCTCTTCGCCGCCGGCAGGTTCATGCCACAACATCAGGCGCAGGAGTGCGGCGACCAGAACGATCTGCGCGATCGAAAAACCCATGATGAGTGCTGCGCCGCCGATATCGCGTGCCGCCCAGGTGCTGATGACGCCCGCCCTGCCGACAAAACCCGCTGTCAGCGGCAGACCGGCGAGCGACAATGCGGCAACCGCTCGCACGACAGGAATCGCCGGCCTGTATCGTGCCGGATATTGGCCCGCCGCCTCGTCGATCAGGGCGGTGCCGAGCAGCCATGCGACGGCGGCGGTGATGATGGCTCCGGCCTGCCAGGGAACTGCGGATGTCAGCGCCAGTGCCAGCGTTCCCGTCTCGATGCTGCCCATCAGGGTGGCGCGGTTCTTCGACAAAACGCCAATCGCCAGTGCGCAGATGGCGGTCAGTAATGCAAAGGCGAAGAACCAGGCATGCAACTGGGGCGCTTCAAGCTGAGGCAGGCGAGCCAGCACGAGCATACCGGCGAGAATGCTGCTCTTGCCGGCCCAGTCATGCCCGATGTATCGATCGGTTACAGAGCGCAATGGGAGCAGGCTGAAGCGGAACAGCAGCGCGATCGCGATGAACGGCATCACCCGGTCCGGAAGATGCGCCAGCGGCATATACAGGCTGTTTCCCGTTGCGGCGCACAGCGTAACCGCAATCGCCAGCGCGAGGAGAGAGGCCACGTTGAACAGGACATCACGCATGATGCGCCTGGGATGATGCGTTTGCAGCAGCGCATAAACCGCCGTCAGCATATCGAGCAGACCCAGGCCGATCAACAGCGTCACGAGGTCATGCGCAAGGACGGTTACGCTCAATGCCGCAAACGACAGCCCGGCGATCGGCCCAGCGGCGGGGTTGGCCGCTTTGTCGCTGCTCATGATCGACAGCCCCATCACACCGGCGACGGCGATCAGGATGGCGATGCCTTCAGGATTAGCGGCGATGATCAGCGGCGTACCGGTGAACGAAACCGGGCTCCAGTCGCCCAGAATCATCTCGACTTGAGAAGCGCGCAGGATGAAAGCCAGAATCAGCGTTATGATGACGGCGGCCAGACCGATCCATGCGGGCAGGTCGTACACCGTCTTTATCCGACGGGTCAGCCATGTCACCATAGCGCCTGCAAACGGCATACCGATCAGGCCTATGACTATGAAATACAACACAAGCGCAGTTTATCATGCTTGCCCCGGGTGAAAGCAATCGGCGGGATAAAATGATCCTTTATGGACGCGAAACAGACCCCCGATTCTGAAGCGGCGAACACGCCGGCTGCCAGCCAGGCCCACAGCCACCCGGCGCATTGGCTGACCAGCCATCACGCTGCTGTCAGCGCTTCGATCGGGGTA
>JAKALH010000251.1 GCA_021813225.1 Chloroflexota bacterium | reverse complement strand
GGCCGCCCTGGTTGCCCATCACACCCAGCATGGTCGCAGTCAGCAGACCTGCGAGTACCGCACTCCTCAGCGACGGCAACCTGGCCTTGATCTGTGCCTGGTAGGTGTGCCACAGGTCAAAGCCCAGGCCGTACGCGCTGGTAATCGCTAATGCGAAGATCATCGCTCCGCCGAGATTGAACGCAATGCTGCCTGCTATGCCGCTGACTTTCGTCAGCATGGCGAGGATGATGTAGCCGAAGTAGTAGTAACTGATCGGGAAACCGGCCAGCCAGGCATCGTTTGGCGGAAAGGTCGGACTGCGCACAATGGCATTGAGATACATGGATTCCATGAACTTCTCGCCGCCGGTGCTGGTGATATCCGGGTTATACGATCGATAGACGGCGCATCCGATAAACGCGACTGTGAAGATCACCTCGACGCAGATGATGGTTGGCAGCATGCGCGGGCGGGGGAGGACGGCTTCCTGACCACCCTGGGTTGTTTTCCTGAAGCGGCGCAATGCCAGACTGATGGCGGGCAGCAACAGGAGTGCGAGGATCACGGCGCCTGGGTCATTGCGTGCTGCGCCAAGGGAGACCACCATCCAGTACAGGAAGCCACCCAGCAGCATGCCCAGAGCCTTGCTGACTGCGTACCCCCGGTCCGGAAGGCGGCGCAGCCACTGCGACGACACAGCCCAGCCGCCTGCTGCAAATGCCTGAGTCCAGACATACCAGAGAAGTGCGTCAACCATGATGTGCTAATACAAAGTTGCGGCGACTGGTGTATGAATACATTCAGTAGGGATAATGCGGACTCACGATCGGTTGCGAATTGATATCGGTTGCCGCGGGCACACCAATATTGACGGCATAGACGGTGGTTCCTGCATCACGATAAGCGATACGCAGGAAGCCGTTGTCAACCATTTGTTGAAACTTCGCCAGACCGGCTGGGTCATAATAACTGCGCTCCAACTGGCCGAGGATGATATAACGCGCGTTGTAACGGCGTATCAGTGTCAGGGCCTTCTGAATATCCGTCGTCGAGTAAAAAGTGCTGACGTCGTTGTCGCGATTGTAGACAATCTGGTCGCTCAGCGCTGCGCGTTGCTGGCGCTCGTGCCATTGCCAGCCGATGACTGTCGGCAAACCGGTATAGATCGAAAATCGGTTGCCCCAGCGATACAGATCGCCGCCTGTCGTGCCTTCAATGACCGTCGGTGAGCCTTTTACGTTATCCTGCATCCACTTTATCGCCAGGTAATCGTCAAACAACGGGAAAGTGTTCTGCCGGTCGCCATTGCCTTCTGTTCGCATTGCCTTGACCATGTATACCATGCCATCCAGCCCCGCCGGCGCGCTACTGACATAGCGGTCATTCATCTTTGCAGGGATGGCAAAGGCAGGATACAGCGCAGCCAGGAAGACAACACAGGCTAATGCCAGAGTATAGACGGGCCGGAACACAGCAGCCGTTAACACTCTGACACGACCATTTTCTGCGATGAATTCGGCGAGTCGTTCGAACACCCAGACGACGACAACAGCCGACGCGACCCCCAGTATCAGCCAGGCCTGAATGTAAAACTTGAACAGCGTGTTCATGCGACCGATGTCGCCGCGCAGTGTGAACAACTCTACGAACAACGTCAACATGAAAGCGCCGGACATGAGCAACCACAGTATGCGTGTCTGTCCCGAAGTCCCCGGCATGATGGCTGCCAGGAAAGCCAGCGCCGCCAGAGGAACTGCTATCAGTGCGATCTTTACACCCATGAATACGAGTATGAGTGTGAGTGCAATTGCCAGGAATCCAGTGACCCAACCTGCGATTGAGCGATCCGAAGCCAGTCTGATATTGCGCCAGACACCTGCGATGAAGTAGCTTACGATTGGGACCAGGAACAGGCCATAGATCGTCAGGTAGACATCCAGCGGTGTTCGGTCCGTCGTCCAGGGTTCGATGGTGTTGTACGCCGAGCCGTAGTTTTCAAGATAAGGGATATAGAATGCCCGTGTCAGCAGACCGAATAAGGCAATAGCCGGCAGCGATTTGCCGATCAGTTGCAGGGCGGATCGGGCGTTCAGGCTGTCCCTGCCTGAATGCAATGCGCCGATAACAATAGCCGCGATGCCAACCAGCAGATAGATCGGATAATCCCATGAGTTCGTTGGCCACAAGGCGCCTGCCGCAAGCGCCCCCAGCGCAATCGCGGGCCACCGACGCGCGCCGCGTGCATAGGCGAGAGCAAACGCCAGTGCCAGAAAAGCGATTGGCATTGCCATCATGTGCGCGTGAAGATCGGCGTAGAGAAAAGTAAACAGGGGGAATTCTGCGATTTGAACTGAATCGACTGCTAATCCTGCGGTGGGACGGGTAGGGTTCCAGTACGGCCAGTTAGGATAGATCGGGAGCGGGGCATGTCCCAGCCATTTGACAATACCATCTATCAACGCCGTGAGAGGGGCAACACCGTTCTTGATGCCGCCTAATTGCTGCCACGCTGGTACGAGAACATCAATCTCGCGTAAGTTGCCCAGTCCGACTACGAACAGAGCAGCAAGCAAGCCGGCAATGATGGCACGCGACAGCTTGACCTGGTCAAACCATCTGCCCCCCTTATGGTCACCCAAACGGGCATAGAAAGTGGAGCCAAGCCCGAATGCGCCTGATGCGGTCAGTCCGAACAGCAAAGGGATTACGAGGTTGTAGGCGATGGAAGGGTCGATTCCCAGAGCCTTTATCGGCGAGCCGATTATTACCCAGCCGAAATAGTAATAGTTGATATAGCCGTTGCTGAACCATGGATCCATTGGCGGGAAGTAAGTGGATTTCAGGATGCCGTTCAGGAATGCGAAGTCCATGGGCTTTTCCCCGCCCATGTATGGATGCCACAGATCGGGGTTGCCGGCTCGCACTACCAGAAATATCGCAAACGCCAGCAGGAAGACGAGCTCTGATGCCAGGATAACCTTCCAGCGATGCCTGAGCACAACGGCAAGCCGGGCGCGATGGCGCACCCACAAGGTCAGCCCGGCAGCAAATACCGCAGCGCAGGTCACCCAGATCTGCAACGCGGTATACATCGTAAGTCTTGTGCTGCTCAACCACCAGACCACTGCGGCGACAATCAACAACGCCAGGACTTTGGAAAATGAGTAACCCGCGTCCAGCAGCGGGTGACGCAAGTCGAGTTTCGTGCGCCGCGATGTTGACAGCGCGATGATCGGGAAAACCGACAGGCCAAGTAGCTCCACCAGGAGTACCCATGCGATGACGGCAGCAGCCTGTGACTGATTCAACAGTGAGTCGCGCGGGAAGAGATCGCTCCAGGTTCCGCCGCTTTCCTGTGCTGCTCGCGTCCTGTCGTCGAAGACCATACCATGAGGCGTATTGACCGTTTGCAGTGGAGTCTGTTGTATCACCTGCGTCAGGTCATACTTCCCCAGCACCTTTTGAGCCAGTGCGCGCGAGTAGCCGGCCGTCTTGCGGAAGATCAGAACCCGCGGATGGTCATACACGGAGAAGGCCTCTTCAGCCGTCGGGTATGGCACCTGAATGCCCGGACTGGTTCCCTGTGTATTGTGCGACCTTACCAGGATCTGCGGCATCTCCTGGTCGTTGAAAATGAAAGGCCCCAGACGCGGGAATGAGGTGAAGTCTGCGGCCAGCTCGAATCCCAGCTCGCCGTTGAACAGGGCGCGGTAATACTCAGAGGCCATTGGATATCGCCAGGGCAGACGCGGTATCGATGCGTACAGCCGATTGCTGGTGATGGCCAGGTAATCCGCCTCATCCAGCCAGTTCAGCAACTGGGGCAGTTTATCAGGAGTATCTTCGTTGTAGTTCTGTATCTGCCCATCGCTGCTGGTCGACAGGCCGTTATAGTAGCTCCCATAGGGGTCCTTTCCGTCGATCGGTTGTGGCACAGCGTCATCCCAGTGTTCATTGGCCACAACACTGGTTCGGGCGGTTATCCCGCTGCCGGTCATAGCCTGGAACTCCAGCCTGTACGGCTGACTGGAGAGTACCGCCAATGACCCGAGTGGAATGAGGGTGTGCGTCGAATCGACAGCCAACTGGGCGCGTTGCAGGACGATCGTCCCGTCAGCCGATGCGAGTCTGACCTGCATTTCGCCCTGTCCGGAAACATGGTTCAGCTCAATCTGCACATTGGATATGAGCCTGCCCGGTTGTGGTTCCAGGCGGAACTGCAGCACCTGAACCGCGCCGGGTTTGATGTTCAGTTCCTTAACTGGCAATTGAGTTTGCGATTTTCTGCCTGTTTTGTCTGTCCAGTGAAGGGTGACGGCGGTGGGCACATTCGAAAAGACCCACCGTGATGCGGTCAGCCGTGTGACAGGCACATTGAATATCTGCGTATAAGCTTCTGCCCACAGGGCCGTGCCGGCCAGCACGATGATCAGTGTGGCGGTAGCTGTTCGCTGCAGCAGGATGTAACGGATTCGCGGGACTTGCGACAGTCGATTGAAAAAAGCTTTCTGACCCGCATAGCGCCAGAATGCCAGAAGGCCCACAGCTGCGCATAGAGCCGCGAGCGGGTAGATGGGCACCAGGTATCGAATAGACTTGGTGAATTGTGTGGACTGGTAAAAGAAGTAAAAGCCGACCCAGAAAACCGGAAGGACATAAGCCTTCCAGCGCCGACGACGCCACAACTGCCGGGCTGCGTAAAGAAACCCCAGTATCGCCGCTATCCCCAGCGGCACACCCAGCCCGTAGAAAACCAGGTTGATCAGGGGGAAGGTAATTGGCGCACGATTAGCCCACTGGTCCGCGAACGGTGCGCTGATGGTGCCATCGACATACCCTTCGGCCAGATTCAGTTGCTGTATCCAGCGCACAGAAGGTGTGAGTATCTCGCGCACGGATTGCGGCAGTTGTGCGCCAATAGTACAGACCTTTGTGAGTGCGTTGCCATTGCCAAGTGTGCTGCATTGCTGCAGTGTCAGGGCATATTCGCTGGCGCTGTTGCCGACGAATGCATACGGCTGGGTGATTCTGAAGCTGGCAAAGGTGGTGATACCTGCCAGTACTAATGCGATCCCTGCGGAAAGGAATGGCGTCCAGCCGTCCCGTTTATCTCTGAGCATTGCGACTGCTGCTGCGAGGATAATCAGCGGTATC
>JAKALH010000250.1 GCA_021813225.1 Chloroflexota bacterium | reverse complement strand
GGCGGGCGAGAATATCACCCTGAGCGGCGTGCCATGGGAGCGCGTGGTTCCGGGAACGCGCATCCGCCTGGGGCGGCAGGTGCTGCTGGAAGTCACCAACTACACCACCCCGTGCAGCAATATCGTCGAATCATTCGCGGACGGCTACATCAACCGCATTCATCAAAGCCGTTATCCGGGCTGGTCGCGCGTGTACGCGCGCGTGCTGCAAAGCGGCGAGGTTACGGTTGGCGATGCGGCGGAACTCGCATGAACACCTCCGAGTTCTCGAAGAACTCGGAGGTGTAAATGCATCACTCATCTGTTAAAAGGTGTTTTATTGCCGATTCAGTGATGGCATCTTCGACAAAAACACGATAAGCCTCTCTTGACGGGACTTGAGACAGAACAATATCCGGCTTTGGCAGGCTTCCGTTGCGCAGACCTACATAGTCACAGTAGGAGGAAAACTCCCATTCCTGCGGGTGCTTCACCAGGTCGGCCTTAACTGGATTGCGGTGGATGTACCCAGGCAGATGCAGCAGGTATTCGTCGCGGTCAACCAGAATCGATTTGAACTGCCCTTGAAACAACGATCCGGTTCGATGGAAACGTTTGTTGATCGCACGAGTGTAAGATACTGATAACGCCATCATTTGTGTCGACAGATCACCGCAGGTCAAGTGTAAAATTAGGTGGTAATGATTTGGCAGGAGACAGTATGCCACGATGTCAGCGTATCCCGCGAAGTATTTCCTGACCTGACGCAGAAAGTACAGATAGTTTTCTCTCTCGAAGAAAATCGGCTGCCGATTGTTACCGCGGTTGTAAACGTGATAATAGTTGCCAGGTAGCAGCGGAGTCAGGCGGCGTGGCATGGCTCAATTGTATTGAAGTCTAGAAAGACGGTAATAACTCCGAGTTCTCAAGCCGAACCCTGTTCGGCAGAACTCGGAGTTATTACCGTCTCATCGCCGGAGGCGCGCGCGTGTCGTTCGTTCATCTGCACGTTCATTCTGAATACTCCATGCTGGACGGGCTGGGCAGTGTCAAACTGCTGTCTAAGCGTGCCCGGGAGCTGGGAATGCCTGCCCTGGCATTGACCGACCACGGCGTGATGTACGGGGCGATCGAGTTCTTCGACGCCTGCAACAGCGCCGGCATCAAACCCATCATCGGCATGGAGACTTACCTGTGCAAGCGCGGGCGCACCATGCAGCAGAAGGACAACGTGCTGGACCGCAGCCCGCACCACCTGCTGCTGCTGGCGCAGGATAACGAAGGCTATCGCAACCTGATGAAGCTGGCGAGCCTGTCGCAACTGGAAGGCTTCTACTACCGGCCGCGCATCGACCACGACACACTGGCGCGTTATTCCGCCGGCATCATCTGCACCTCAGGCTGCCCGTCCGCCGAAATCCCGCGCGCCATCCTGGGCGGGCAGGAGCGGGAAGCCATCGAGGCCATCCGCTGGTACCGTGATGTGTTTGACGACCGTTTCTACCTGGAGCTGCAGGAACACGACCTGAACGAGCTGAAACCAATCACGCCGGCGCTGGTGCGCTGGTCGCAGGAGCTGGGCGTGCCGCTTGTCGCCACCAACGACGTGCACTACGTGCGCCGCGAAGACGCCGCCGCGCAGGACCTGATGCTGTGCATCCAGACCGGCTCGCTCTTCGCCGATGCCAAACGCATGAAGATGAACAATGACTCGTATTACCTCAAGAGCGAAGAGGAAATGCGCGCCATGTTCGACCCGATCGCGCCGGAGGCGGTGAGCAACACGGCGGCGCTGGCGGAGCGCTGCGAAGTCGACCTGAAGTCCAGACAGTTTCACCTGCCCGCATTCCAGCGCCCGCAGCAATTCGCCTCCGATGCCGACTATCTGCGGCGCCTGTGCGCGCTCGGTTTCGAGGAGCGTTACGGCATCCCGTATGAGGCGGCGCCTGGCGAAAGCGATGACCCCATCGACCTCACGGCGCGCTCGCCGCTGGCGCTGCCCGCTTCAGCGCACAACACCAACCTGCGCCCGTCGATGCTGCGCCAGCGCCTGAACTACGAGCTGCGCATCATCATCGAGATGGGGTATGCAGTGTACTTCCTCATCGTGTGGGACCTGATCCGCTTCGCGCGCGAGAACGACATCTGGTGGAATATACGCGGCAGCGCGGCGGGCAGCGTCGTTTCACACGTGCTGGGCCTGACCAACATCGAACCGGTCAGCAACGACCTGCTGTTCGAGCGCTTCCTGAACCCGGACCGCGTGTCGATGCCCGATATCGACATGGACTTCCCCGACGACCAGCGCCACCTGCTGGTGGATTACACCATCCGCAAATACGGCAAGGAGCAGGTCGCGCAGATCATCACCTTCGGCACGATGGCCGCGCGCGCCTCGCTGAAGGATGTGGCGCGCGTGTTGGACCTGCCGCTGGGCGAGGTATCGCGCCTGACTGCGCTGGTGCCCGCCGTCCCCGGCAAGCCGGTCAGCCTGGCCGAAGCGCTGCAGCAGGTGCCGGACCTGAAGAAGATTTACGACAGCGAAGAACACCTGCGCGACCTGTACGACAGGGCCATCACCGTGGAAGGCACCGTGCGCAACGCCGGAACGCATGCCGCCGGCGTGGTCATCGCGGATAAACCGCTGATCGAGTATGTGCCGCTGCACCGCCTGACGGGCGCGCCGCTGAGCGACGGCCTGAATGCCATCACGCAGTTCGAGATGACCCATCTGGAGGACATCGGGCTGCTGAAGATGGATTACCTGGGGCTGTCGATGCTTACCATCATGCGCAAGGCCTGCGAGCTGATCCGGCAGCGCCACGGCGCGGCGTACACGCTGAACACCATCCCCATTCACGATCCGCTCATCTACCAGACGCTGTCGCGCGGCGACGTGCTGGGCGTGTTCCAGGTGGAAGGCACGGGCATGCGCAACCTGATGATGCAGATGAAGCCCACGCGCTTCGAGAACATCGTCGCAGCCGTCGCCCTTTTCCGTCCCGGCCCGATGGAACAGATCCCCGCCTACATCCGGCGCATGCACGACGAGGAGCCGACCGAGTACCGCCATCCCGACCTGGTGCCCGCGCTGCAGGAAACCTACGCCATCATCGTGTACCAGGAGCAGATCATGCGCGTGGCGCGCGATATCGCGGGCTACTCGGTGGGCGAAGCCGACACCATCCGCAAGGCCGTGGCGAAGAAAAACGCCGATGCGCTGATGAAGCACAAGACTAAATTCCGCGAAGGCGCCCTCGGCAAAGGCTACAGCGCGGAACTGGCCGACGCCATCTTCGGCGATATCGAGTTCTTCGCCCGCTACGGCTTCCCCAAGGCGCACGCCGCAGACTACGCGCAGATCACCTGCCAGACGGCTTATCTGAAGGCGAAGTACACCATCGAATACATGGCGGCGCTGATGACCTGCGAAGCCGGCAGTACCGACAAGATCGCCGCTCTGTGCACCGACGCCAAGGCGCACGGCATCGAAATCCTGCCGCCCAGCGTCAACCGCAGCTTTGCGGAGTTCGCCATCGAAGATACCCAGCCGAATACGCCGGCCAGAAACCAGAACCAGACGCCGGTGGTCTCGAAGATCCGCTTTGGCCTGATGGCGATCAAAAACGTGGGCGCGGGCCCCATCGAGGCCATCGTCAAGGCGCGCGAGGAAGGCGGGCCGTTCAAGTCGCTGGACGATTTCTGCAACCGCGTGGATATGGCGCAGGTCAACAAGCGCGCGCTGGAATCGCTGGTGAAAGTGGGCGCGTTCGACGAGTTCGGCCCGCGCCATCAGGTGCTGGCGGTCATCGACCAGATGGTGGGCTTGGCCAATCAGGCGCGCAAGGCTGCCGAGCGCGGCCAGTTCATGCTGTTCGACATGGCCGGCGGCACTGGCGGCGACCGCTTCATCGTCCTGCCGGCCAACGTGCCCGAAATTCCGCGCAAGGAACTGCTGCGCTTCGAGAAGGAACTGGCCGGCACCTATGTCTCGGAGCATCCGCTGGCCGCGATGATGGCATCGCTGCGCGCTGCGGTCACGCACACCAGCAACGAACTGACCGAGGCCGATAACGGGCAGAAAGTGGCGCTGGCCGGCGTCATTACGGCGGTGCGCCCGCACGTGTCCAGGAACGGCAAGTCGATGGCCTTCGCCGAGCTTGAGGATATGTACGGCCGCGTCGAACTGACCGTCTTCCCGCGCACATGGGAGGAATATCAGGATAAACTGCAGCGCGAGAAGATCGTGGTCGTGGCGGGCAAGGCCGAAGTGCGCGAAGGCAACGCGCCCAGGCTGCTGGTGGAACGCGTGAACGATTCGCTGGTGCGGGCGACTTCCGCCGACCCGCGCCCGGTTGCCGCAACTATCGACGAGGAGTTGCCGGCGCAGGAAGTTGAGCCGTACGCCGCATCCCGTCCTGAGGACATCGCACCGGGCGCCGGCGCGCGCGCCGTCGGCGATAGAGTCCCCGACCGGTACGACGCACCGCCGGAGCCGGAGTTCGCACCCGATATCCCGTACGGCGACAGCATGTACCCGCCGACCGGCCGGGAATACAACAGCCTGAGCGACACTTATGAGCCGCCGGCGGCCATGCCCGCACAGGTTGAACCGAAACCTGCCGCTGCGCGCGCGACCCAGACCGCCGGGCGTTCCACCCGCACACCGCCGGATGCCGTACCCGACAGGCCGGCGCCGCCCTCGTCGGGGCCGGTGCAGGTGGTCATCCGCCGCTGCGGCAATGTGGCTCAGGATGTGGCGCGCCTGGAGGCGGTGCACCAGACACTGGTGGAATTCAAAGGCCCGCAGCGGTTCAGCATCTGCCTGCGCAATCATGGCAGCCAGGATATGACCCTGGACTTCCCCAACGACGGCACGCGCGACTGTGTCGAATTGCGCATGAAGCTTGCGGCGCTCGGCGCTGAACTGGCTCGACCGGCGTAGACCGCCGCCCAACAACGGTGAACGGTGAAACCGGACAGGTCTTTCCAGACCTGTCCGGTTTGGGTGGCGCCGGCTGAACTCTCGACCTCCGACCTCCGACCTCCGACTTCTGCCCTCCGACCTCCGACTTCTTGCCTCTTGCCTCTCGCCTCCAGCCTCTTGCCTCTGCCCTCCGACTTCTGACCTCTCTGCACTATAATTCCCCGCGGTCAACA
>JAKALH010000249.1 GCA_021813225.1 Chloroflexota bacterium | reverse complement strand
AGAAGCATTCCTGCGCAGCAACCTGCTGGCGACACCCTTGTGACCGCAGCGGAGTATTGGATCGATGAAGTACGGTTTTGTCTTCCCGGGCGGCGATGCCCGAACTGCGGCAGACTGCGCCTATGAGGCCGAGCAGGCTGGTTGGGATGGTTTCTTCGTGTGGGAGCCGGTATGGGGCGTCGATGCCTGGGTGTCGCTGACTGCCGCAGCCATGCGCACCGAACGCATCCGGCTTGGCACGATGATCACGCCTGTTTCGCGCATGCGCCCCTGGAAACTGGCCAGCGAGACGGCCACGCTGGATAACCTGTCGGGCGGGCGGGTGATTCTGTCGGTCGGTCTGGGGGCTATTGACACGGGCTTCGAGCAATTTGGCGAGGTGACCGACCGAAAGATACGCGCCGAACTGCTGGACGAAGGGCTGGAAATTCTAACAGGGTTATGGCGCGGCCAGCCATTCGCCTATTCGGGCAAACACTACCATGTCAGGGAGGCGAAGTTCAACGTGCCGCCGCCTCCGATGCAGCAACCGCGCATTCCCATCTGGGTGGTTGGCGCATGGCCGCGCCCCAAGTCGATGCTGCGCGCTCTCAAGTACGATGGCCTGTTACCCGCCATCATGGATGCGGATGGCAAAGTGCGCATGGGTCCGCCCAGCGTGGACGAGCTGCGTCAGATCCAGGCCTATATCGCGGTCAACCGTACACCGTCGACTCCCTTTGACATCGTTCAGGAAGGGCAGACGCCAGGCGATGATCATCGCCGCGCGCTCGATATCATTCAAGCGTGGGCGGATGCCGGGGTGACGTGGTGGATAGAAGCATCCTGGACTGCGACTAATCTTGATCAGGTCCTGACCCGCATCCGGCAGGGACCGCCGACCGTGTCGCAGTAGATGTCTGGCTTCTCCGCGAAGTCAGACATCTGGCCGCTGAAACCTTAGGATAAAAACTTAGTCGGGGGCGGTCTCCAGCAGTTTGGACAGGTTCGCCTGAAGCTTGTTATAGAGCGTCTCGCTGATCTCGCCGTTTGCCAGACGGATGTCCAGGTTAGACAATGCCTGCTGGATCTGCGCCTTGGTCTGTGCGCCGCCGCCAGCGGGTGCTGCTGGTTGAGGCGCCGGCGTGGGAGCCGGCTGGGGCTGCGCGGGCTGCTGTGGCTGGTTCATCCCGGCGCCCATGACATTGCCCATCATCTGTCCCAGCCCGATGCCGGCGCCCAGGCCGAGTCCGGTTCCAGCTGCGCCACCGCTGGGATTCTGCGCCGCATCGCGCATCGCCTGAGCCGCCTGGTATTGCATGTAATTCACACCCAGAGCGCCCATCGCGCTGCGCTGGCTGATGGCTTTCTGGGTTTCCTCGTTGGGCTGAATCTGCACCACATACACTTTCTTCAGTTGGATGCCGATAGCGTCGAATTCCGGCGCTGTTTTGGCCTGAATCGCCGGGCCCAGGTCGGACTGCAACATCGCCATGTTGAGGATCGAGCGCGTCTGCATGACCGTGCCGAGCACGCTGGCAATCTGGCTGAGCATGATGCTGCGCAGATAGTCATTGATCTGCCCTGTCGTATAGATGCCCTGCACGCCTACAATCTGGTTTACAAAGCGCAACGGGTCGCTGATGGCCATGGAGTAGGTGCCGAAGGCATGCAGTTGCACCATGCCCAGGACGCTGTCTGGAACGGATATCTCGCCGGGAGTGCCCCACTTCATATCGACGAAGTCCTTGGTGGTCACGAAGTAGACCTCAGCCGGGAAGGGGGTGCGGTTGTTTGTTACCAGGCCGATCAATCCCGACAGAACCGGCAGGTTCTCTGTTGTCAGCGTATGGCGCCCTTCCCGGAACGAATCCAGCGCCTTGCCATCGCGGTAGAATACGGCCACCTGTGCGCCCCGCACGATCACCTGTGCGCCAAGCCGGATGTCGCCCGGACCCTCTGCGGGCACGCGCTGCACAATCTCATTCGGACTCTGATCGGGCCATTCGATTACATCAATAATTCGTGCCATTTTTCACTCCTCAACCAGCGCTGGCGAGTCACTCGCCAGCAGTCTTCGTTCGACCTGATACGATCCTGAATCCTTACACACCGGATATGACGCTGCTGCGTTTGTCCCACAGGTTAACGGTATCCTGGACCGTGCGCTGAGCAGCAGCGACGGCAGCCTTGACTTCGGTGTTAGCCTGTACCGCTTTATCCAGGTCGTCTATTGCGGCGCTGACCTTCGCAATCTCCGCGACCAGTTGCTGATCGAAGGCTTCCAGGCGGTCCAGGTCGTCTTCCTTGACGCGCACGGCATCAAAGAACCCCGCATAACCCTGCGCGGCATTGCGAATGCGGTCAATGAGAGTCTGCAGCGCGGTTTTCACAGCGCCCATACTGCCCATCAACTCGACGGCGCCATTGCTGAAGGCGGCAGTCTGGATGGGTGTCAGCCGGTTCAACTGAACGGTGAAATCGCGCACCAGCGCCTGGCGAAGCAGACTGTCGGCTTCGCGGCGCATCTCCTTCTCCTTATAGCCTTTGTAACCCGGTATCCTGCCGAGGAAACTCTCCAGCTTGCCGCGCTCACCGCTGATTTTCTCGTAATTTGCGCTCATAGTTTCTCCTACTGGCTGATAAATATTTCGGATCCACAAAACGGGCATTTGATAATGCCCTTGCCGGCCAGTTCAAGTTGCCCGCCGCACTTGGGGCACTTGCCACCCTCCTTGATTTTCGAGGCATCGGCTGATAATAACACTCCCTCGTCCCAGTTCACATAACCCGTAAAAAGCTGCTTGCCAATCAAGTCGTAGATGATTTGCCTGGTCTGGTCGCGCGTGGTTTTCATCTCGAGGGCGGCGTCAGCCACATTCACCTTGCCCTGTGTCATGACCATGTTCAGCAACATGCGCTCTTTGGCGATTGTCTGTTCTTCGCCGGCTTCGACCTGCCCTTTGCGATACAGGTATATTCCCACTCCCAATAATGGCGTGGATATGACCAGCCCGAAAAAGACAGCCAGTACCTTGGCGCTCGCGATCATCTCGGTGGAAATCGACCATACGATGACGAGGAGCAATATGGCTCCGCCAATCCCTGCCAGTATCAGACCGATTGTTTTCCCCTGACCCATACGCACCCTCCTGAGAACGGTTCCGTGAGCGCAACCGTTTTATGCCCTGCCCGGTGTTGCGGCTAACCAAATCCGCCGCCTCCGCCGCCGCCGCCTCCACCGCCGCCTCCGCCGCCGCCGCTCCAGCCACCCCCGCCGCCGCTCCAGCCGCTGCTCTGTGGCGCTGGCGAACTGACAAAGGTCGTCGCTACGGAACTGAACATGGCGGACAGGCCATTGTTGATATTGCCTAATCCGGTAGTGAGTGACTTGTTCATCCCTTCCAGGCTGGCAGGTGCCTGTACCGCGCCGCCGATATCGCCTGTGCCCTTGCCAATGGCGCCTCCGCCGCCAACCGCACGGCCGTAGCCATAAGGTATATAGGGTACGTACCATACCGGCGCGGGGGCATTGACCGCGGCAAACTTATTGATCCAGGTGCGGTCAAGGCCGAATGCAATGGCAAACGGCAGGTATTTATCGAACTGGTCTGTTGCGGTTTTAATGTCGACGTATTTCTCGATGTTCTGCAGATAGCGCTTGAACGCCTCTGCGCGCATTTTTGCCTCAGCGCCCGGCCGCGTACGCGCTGGCATGGCCCGGCCGATGACGATGATGAACACCGTCGTTACTCCCAATGCCGCAGGGATGCACATGATGGCGCCGCTGGCATCGCTCAACCCGGTCGTTACTACGCCCACGATGCAGGTGAACATCAGCATCAGAATTCCCAACGTCCCCCACAGGCTTCGCGTTGCTTGCGGGCTGCGCTTATAGAAGCCATCTCTGACCATCTGATCGTACAGTGCGTTCTTGATGCTGCCGATCTGTGTGTAGATTTTTTCTTTCAGATCAGACAGGCGGCGTTGATCGGCGTGGGTCAGGTTTAGTGCTTCCAGAAGCCGTGATTCAAAGGGCTTCATCGGCGTGCCGTAGTTAGGCCCGCGCGTGAATACCCAGTCGCGGTCATAGACCAGCCCTGACCGATTCGTCTTGCCCGTTTCGGTCATGCTTAAAATTCCGCGCCGCGCCAGATCGACCAGCGTTGCGATGATATCCTGCATGTCGGCGCTTTCGTCGATGAGCGCCCCGGCCACACCCGGTGCCAGCCCAGGCGGCGGTTCATTAAGGTACTCGGCAATCAGGCCGACATTGGGGTCGCGACCGCGCATGTACCACAGCGCGACCAGCAATGCGGGACCGCCAAGGAAGATAACCAGGGATACCAGCAGGACGATCGTGTCGATGATGGGTTTGGTGGTCTCATCGTAAGCGCGCTGCTGATCGTAGGCAGCCTGCCACGGTGGAGCCGATCCGCTGATTTTCCCGTGCGGGAACTGCACGCGGATTTCCAGTTCCTGCCCGCTGTCGATGGCGCCCTGCGCCACGGCGACAACCGTGCTCTCGCCGGAGCCGGTTACATTAGCCGTTGCGCCATAGGTGGCGACCTGTGTAGCTACAACGCCTGCCGGAAGATTAACGGTGACCCGTGAGTTCAGCACAGAGTAACCGTTTCGATCGGCGTATACGGCCTTCCAGTACACCTGGTCGCCGCCAGGATAGTAGCGGGTTGCTCCGGTTACTGTGTAGGCGATTTTGAACGTGCGGTTTTCGTTAGTCGCAGATGGGAAGTAGTACTTGATGCGGAAGGTTTTGCCCGTGGGATTAGATGTGTTGAACTGTAGCGCCTGCCCGTTTTCGGTAACCCGGATGTTGGCAATGCCCGTCAGGCGGCTGGTATCGATATCGCGGTAACCGAAAGTGAAAGGACCCCCGATAAAATGGATGACGTTTGTCTCCACGATGTTCAGGTCGCCATTCTGCAGCAGGGTGATGTCGCTGTCCAGGCGCGTCCATTCCAACGACTTGGATGCTGCCAGCGCCGGGGCTGCAGCTATCGCAATAGTCGCCAGCGCCACGAAAACGGATGCGATGAATGTACGGAGACGCTTCATATGATAACCTCTAAGTCCGCATCGCCGCCTTGAGCTGCCCCAAAGCTGCTGTGAGTTATTTTAGCCGTCTTTGACCATCTGTCTGACAAGAAGGTGAAACCCTGCTGACATGTGACCTGCCCGAAACCATCCCCCGCCGCCAACAGCGATATCGCGCACTGCCCTCAGCCTGC
>JAKALH010000248.1 GCA_021813225.1 Chloroflexota bacterium | reverse complement strand
TTCGATGTCATCAACGCATCGTCGAACCCGCCCGTCAGTTCCTACACCCCGGCCGGCAATAAAACGTACAGCAACCTGGCGACCGGTTACTATGCCGTCAACGTCACTATCAAACGGCCGGGCTACCCGAACGGCTTCGACTC
The DNA here is from genome assembly GCA_021813225.1 of Chloroflexota bacterium. Lineage (GTDB taxonomy): Bacteria > Chloroflexota > Anaerolineae > J036 > Brachytrichaceae > CAIXPS01. The sequence goes on along the minus strand of JAKALH010000248.1, from coordinate 5,098 downwards.
GAAACCGCTGAAGGTGAACTGCGAGACGCTGTACAACCAGTTGCAGCCGTGGCCGCGCCTGACGCCGACGCCGACCGGCGGCGCGATCGGGCCGGTTCAGCCGCACAGTTCTGCGCCGCAGGTAACGCCCGTGCCGTTGCCCGTAATTGCGCCGGAAACGAAGTCGACGCCGGCGCCGTAACATCGCTTCCGCAAAAGGGGCGGCAGACCCGGCCGCCCCTTTTGCCGCATCAGGATACAGAATCAGCATGATCATTTCCGGACGCGCCTGGACCTACGGCGATGACGTTAATACTGATGTCATTTTCCCCGGCAAGTACACCTATACACTCACGAACACCAGTGAGTTCGCCAGACACGCCCTGGAAGACCTGGACCCGGAATTCGCAAAGTGGGTACAGCCCGACGACGTCATCGTCGGCGGGAAGAACTTCGGGTGCGGCTCGTCGCGCGAGCAGGCCGCCGTGTGCATCAAACTGTCCGGCGTGCGGGTGATTGTGGCGAAGTCGTTCGCCCGCATCTTCTTCCGCAACTGCGTCAATAATGGCGTCCTGCCTGTCGTGTGCCCGGAAGCGATTGCGTCGATCCGCAAAGGCGACGCCGTTTCCGTCGACCTGGAGAGAAACGTGATGATCACGCCGGCAGGGGAGTTCGCGTTCCCGCCGCTGTCGCCTTCGGTTGCGGCCATCATCGACGCCGGCGGGCTGATACCGATGCTGCGCCGCAAGCTGGGCACGGAACACCTGCCGATGCCGGAAACCAGGTTTGGCGGCGACTGAATCACCATCGGGCATCGCCTGAACCAGCGAGGCGGCGTCATCCGCACACACCATGCCCACCTCAACGACCTCGCTGACGCCGCGGGCGCGGCGGTTGGCGCTGATTGGCGTGCTCGCTGTATTCGCGGCGCTCAGCGTCTATTACAACTTCGCATTGCCGCTGTTCGAAGGCAGCGACGAGGCCTCGCATTATCGCCTGGCGAGTTACTACGCCGATCATCTGAGCCTGCCCGATCTGAACCATCCGCCGAACCACGAAGCGCAGCAGCCGCCGCTGTATTACGCCCTGTGCGCGCCGTTGATACGCTGGATTGACCGGTCGGACTACCAGCAGGTCTATTACGGCAACCTCCGGTTCGGCAAGGAGCGCAATATCAATCTGGCGCCGACGGATCTGTCATTGTTCCCGTCGGGTACGACGCTGGCCGTGCGCGTCTGCCGCCTGGTTTCAACGGCGCTGGGGGTTCTCACCCTTTTGCTGGTCTACGCCACTGCAAGGACATTGCTGCAGCGCGATGACATCGCGCTGCTGGCTGTCGCTTTCGCGGCGTTCAATCCCAAGTTCATCCACCTCAGCAGCGCCGTCAGCAACGATATCGCGGCCAGTTTCGCCGGTATGCTGACGGTGTGGTTATCGGTGCGGCTTGTGGCCGGCGGCAAACCCATTTCGCTGCGGGCGCTTCTCGTGCTGGGCGCGTCCGTCGGCTTTGCCGCGCTGGCAAAGGTTAGCGGGCTGGCGATGGCTATTCCCGCCGCCGTCGCGGTCGCGTGGGCGCATCTCCGGCAAGCGCCGCTCGCCGCGGGAAGATTGAGGTCGCTCATGCGCCTGTTCCTGTACGGAGCGACGCTGGGATTCGGATTTGCGGCAGTCGCGGGCTGGCTGTACATCTACCAGTATGCCGCCTATGGCAATCCGCTGGCCTGGCAGCAGGTTGTTATTTTGAATTCCTATGCCCTGCGCAACAGTCCATTGACATTCAATGGGCTGCTGCAGATGCTCCCGCGCCTGCTGGCGACTTACTGGGGCGGATTTGGCAATGCCATCGAGTTTCCGGCCTGGGTTGACGTCGTCGCATCCGCCGCCGCGCTGTTCATGGCGGCGGGTTTCGCAGTCGCTTTCATCCGGCGGCGTATTCCGGCTCCGACGCTCATCCTGTTCGCGGCGGTGCTGTCGTCTTTTGCCGCGCTGGTGACATGGGCGATCAACTACACGGCCACGGAGAACAGCCGGCTGCTGGGGCCGGTCTTCGGCATCGTGCCTATACTGGCAGCCATTGGCCTCAATGGATGGTTGCCGGAAAGATCAGGCTCTGACAGATCAATCATCGCTGGTTTAGCGGTCATCACAGCCATCTGGGCAGGGCTTGCGCCGTTGTTCTCGCTCATCCCCGGATACGCCAATCGCCGCTTGTTGCCCGCCGACCAGCGTATCCAGCACACACTCAGCGATGCGGAAGTGCGTCTGATACCGGCAGGCGCGCCGGTGTCTTTCGACAACGGCTTCGAGCTGTTGTATGCGGCACTCGACAAGACACGGATCGACTCCGGAGGCAGCATCAGCATCACCTTCTACTGGCGCGTCAATCGCCCGGTCGCGAAAATGTACAGCCTGGTGCTTGAGGCATTTGACGATCAGGGCACATCGTTGCTGCATGTCAGCCGCGCTCCGATGAACGGCGCATGGGATACGGTTAACTGGTATGCCGGCGACGTGCTGAAGGATGTGGAGGTAATCTCGTTGACTGCGCACAAGGCGGCGGCTCCCAGTATCGTCAGGGTCTACGTGGGCTGGCATGAATATGATCCGCCGTACCGCCTGGTGCGTGTGGCGGGTTCAACCGCAGTCAGCGCGCAGGTCGCTGAGGTCAAAATCCGCAATCCGCATCCGCTGGAGGAGAAACCGAAGCAGGCCATTGACGCTCGATTCCAGAATGAGCTGGCGCTGGAGGGCTATGACCTGAACGGCGACACGTTAAAGCTGTACTGGCGCGCAATCGCAACGCCGCGCCAGAACTACACGGTCTTCGTGCACGGGACGGACGATGCCGGGAACATGGTAGCGCAAAACGACGCCCCATTCCAATATCCCGTGAATCTATGGGATGCCGGCGAACAGGTCGTCGAACTGCGCCGGGTGCCCGGCCTTTCCAAAGCCGTTCACATCCAGATCGGCATATACCGGCCGGCAACCGGCGAGCGACTGGTTGCCAGCCATGCCGATGGGACGCTCTGGCCGGACAACGCCGTTGTAATCAAGTAGTCCCGTGGGGGGTACATACAGTCTGCCGGATAGCTGGACGTGTGGCGGGATGATGATAGACTACAGGGCACATTGCGACCGGCATAGCTACGCCAGCAGCCGGCGAGGGAGCTATATGCTGAGGGTGGAACGCGGCGGCAGCGCCTATGGGGCGCGACTGATAACCGATCAACCGATACGGAACGGCGAGGTCATCTTCACGATAACAGGCCATCGCGTGACCCACAAAGCCACGTACCAGACCGTCCAGATCGGAATCGACACGCACATCGAAGAACTCGGCGTGCTCGCCTACATGAACCATTCGTGCCAGCCGAACACGATCATAGACACCACACATTTGACCGTCGTCGCCATCCGCGATATTCAGGCGAACGAGGAACTGAACTTCTTCTACCCGTCGACCGAGTGGGAAATGGACAGGCCGTTCATCTGCCTGTGCGGCGCGTCGCAATGTGTGCGCCTGGTGGCAGGCGCGCGTTACCTGTCCATCGACACCCTGAGCCGCTACTTCATCAATGAGCACATACGCGACCTGGCGGTTGCGGCGCTCGATAAGGCGCGCAGCGCGCCCGACGAAGTTCTGGCGCAGGCGGCTCCGACCGGGCATTCCCGTCAGGCGTGATTACGCTTTCGCTTCAGCCTCAACCGAGGCCGCATCAGCACTGCCCATGCGCCTGACCACGCGGCGATTCCAGCGGCACTCACAATCAGTCCAGCCGTGAACGACTGCGGCTCATATCGAAACTCGATCCGGTGCTTTCCCGGCGTAATGGCAATCGCCCTGAACATCGTATCTGCGGGAAGAATCGGCACCGGTTTACCGTCAACATGCGCTGTCCATCCGGGGTAGTAAGCATCGCGGACGATCAGCCAGCCTGTCGTGCTTACGGCGGCGCTCATCGTTAACTGTTCCGGCGCATCCACGGTGAGTGAGACGATACCGGCGCCTGCGGAGTGCCGGGCCGCGGTTTCCGCAACCCGCAGCCCGCCGTTGTGTATTGAGACATCCTCGCCGGAGACGATCGCGATACGCGGAGCCGGGTTCAGGTTCTCATACACCTTCACATCGCCGGAGTGAGCCAGCAGCATGTTGTGGCTCCAGCGAATCGGCTGAGACAGGAAGGCGCCGGTAGCGTTGTCAATACTGCTCATGCTGCGCAGGTTGACGTCGCTGGCGAGCGGCCTCAAGGTTATTTCCGCAGGCACCCGTGCAGCATTCCATCTCAGCGTTGCGCCGAAATAAGGTTGCGTGACCGTGGCGCCGGCCCGCACGGTAAAGTCCTGTGAGGCGCCGTCGGTATAGCTCACGGTTGCGTTCAGCAGCTTGTCGCCGGGATGCGACAGGGGAGCCGACAGCACCAGGCCGAGTGAAGTGCTGTCGAATGCGTTGAGCGGCAGGCTGAGCGTCCCTGTGATTGCCTGGCTGAACTGCATATCGTAGTAGACGTTATTGATAAAGACATCGTGTGTCTTGTCGGTAATGACGTAGCGCACCGCCATGCGGCTCAGCCATGGATCTGGCGGCACTGCGGTCAGCGACTCGCGCAGGCGACCGTCGGTGAGAGGGGGATGCCCGGCGGCGGACGCCAGCGGCGCAACGAACTGCTCGTATCGGCGCAGCGGCAGCAGGCCGCCGTCGTAGCCATCGACGCCATACAGGCGGTAATACAGCGACAGGTTTGGCGACAGCACTTCCTTCTCTTTTGAGGCAATGATGCGATCGTACAACTCGTCTCTGGATAGCTGGTTCTGGTATATTAGTGTCTGTTCGGGCATGTCGCCGGGGTCAAAGAACAATCCTGACAGCGCCAGGACCCGTTCCGACGAAGACGACGGCGCGCCGCGAAGCGCTTTGTCGGCCAGAAGAAATGCCGTCGCAGGGCGCAGATCGGTCAGTGCCTGCCCGTCGGATGCTCTGGCGTAGGGCTGATACTGAGAGGCGGCCAGCAGTTCGATGCACAGCAGTGCCGTGAATATCCCTGCAAAGATGCCGTCCCGTTGCGGTTGTAGTGTCGCTGCCTTCATCGTAACAAGCACAATCCACGCCGTTACCACG
>JAKALH010000247.1 GCA_021813225.1 Chloroflexota bacterium | reverse complement strand
TTTTTAACTTCCCCGGCATGGCCGAGGTTATAGACATCTTGGGTTAGAAGAACTTTCATTGCGCGACCTCAATATATCTTGTACGGGACGGGCACAACCGACGCGGCACTGCCGCGCTGCGCCTGTCCAACGCATAACGCGAGGGGAAATGATAACGTAAATCGGGCGTTTGCACAAGTTTTCGAGTTGCCTTGTCTCACTAAAAATGTTACCGAAGGCGATTCGTCGTCTCGGAGTCCTGACGGCTTTCTCCGCATCCAGTTATGCTGGCCTGGCTGCCGCGAATATATCCGGTCGGTACAGCATCCACATGCTGTGATAGGGTGCGGCGACGAGTTTGAAATGCTCCCAGGTGTCTGGCTGCGCCTGCAGGTCCTGGCTCGTCTCTTCCCAAAGTCCCAGAATGATGAAACCGCGCCTCGTCAGCCCGTTCACCAGGGCGCTCAACGTGTGGCGGAACTCGTGCGGCCCTTCCACGCGCGTGATGGAGCCGTCCGGGTTTTCGATGTCCCAGTTCATGTCGGGGCTGTCCACTTCGCTGCCTTCGATGTACGGCCGCCACATCGGGTAGCCTTTGCCGTCCCAGCCGCCCAGGCCGTGCGAATAGGGGTTGTGGTATGCGAGGTGATACAGCCCGCCCGGCCGCAGCACGCGCGCAACCTCATTGAACACCGGCTCGATGTCGGGGATGAAGCCGATGGAGTGGGCATGCCATACGATGTCGAATGTGGCGTCCGCAAAGTGCGACAGGTCGCGCATGTCGCCCTGCACCGTCTCCACCGCCAGGCCGTAATGGGCGGCGGTTGCGCGGTCGCGTTGCAACTGCGTGGCGGAGAAATCCAGCACGCTGACCTGCGCGCCGAGCAGCCCGAAGGCTGCCGATTGCTGTCCGCCGCTGGCCGTCAGGCACAGCACGCGCCTGCCGCCGACTTCGCCCATGACATGGGCGGGGTCCACCAGTTCGCGCGCGCTGGCGGGGGTAAGGTCGAGTATCGGTCGGCTGTACGGCACATTGGCCTGCGCCAATGCCTCCCAGCGTTCCTGGTTATATCGAGTGATTAGGTCCATTGATCAGTTTCCACGGATAACACGGATTCCATAGATGCGCTAATGCCCCCGCTATTCCGAGCCGTCACGTATTGTACCGTCAGGAAGACCCCGGCCTGATTGCGCGCGAAAACCTGCACCCAGTCGTATGTGTCACGCAGGGCCTCATCGATCTTCACACCGTCGGGCAGCGGGTCGAGCGCCGCAGGGATACCCGGCGGCGCGTTAATTTTGAGCTTCAGTTTGCGGGTCAGTGAGTTTTCCGGGATAGATATACTCGTATGAGATGAATGTTGAGATTATCAACCCGCAACGTAGATTTCTCTGCGGTATCATTAGAACTGGTGTTCTACCAGAGGATAAATGGATTACCTGAACAGGATCCTGACCGGGGATTGCGGCGAGGTGCTGAAGGGGATACCGGATAACTCGGTTGACTTGATTGTCACCTCGCCTCCCTATGCAGACCAGCGGTCCGCGACCTATGGCGGGATCAAGCCCGACCAATATGTCGAATGGTTTTTGCCAAAATCCGAGCAGTTTCTGCGCGTGCTGAAGCCCAGCGGCACATTTATACTGAACATCAAGGAACGCGTGGTTGAGGGCGAACGTCACACCTACGTAATCGAACTGGTTCTACGAATGCGCCAGCAGGGCTGGTTATGGACCGAGGAATTCATGTGGCATAAAAGGAATTCCTATCCCGGTAAGTGGCCCAATCGGTTTCGCGATTCCTGGGAACGGTTACTGCAATTCAACAAGAGCAGGCGCTTCAACATGTATCAGGACGCGGTTATGGTGCCGGTCGGGGAGTGGGCTAAATCTCGGCTGGCAAGATTGAGTGAAACCGACAAAATTCGTGATGAGTCCAAGGTGGGCAGCGGATTCGGGAAAAATATCTCGAATTGGGTCGGCCGGGAGATGGTATATCCGACTAATGTGATTCACATGGCGACAGAGTGTGGAAACAAGGATCACAGCGCCGCTTTTCCGGTTGACTTACCAGCTTGGTTCATTAAATTATTTACCTTGCCGGAAGATGTTATTCTTGACCCTTTCATAGGTTCTGGAACAACCGCCATCGCAGCCAAAGAACTGGGGCGGCACTATATAGGCATTGAACTTGATCCGGAGTACTGCCGGTTAGCCGCTCAGCGCCTTGGGTACACTCGCCAACTCAGGTTGGACGAGATAAGGGCGCGCGAACAAGAGTCGGCATATCAGGGGGAACACCATGAATCGGCTGGATCTAAACCAGGTAGCAAAGTGGGTCAACGAAAACATAGGCGACTTTCACAGCCGCCGAATCAACTCCCTGAAGACACTGCAGCTTGACAGGCTGCTGACCAAGAATCCCTATCTTTTCCGCGCGAAGAATGTCACTAGAGCTAGCGACCTGATCGCCAGCTTTCTGGAGGCATTTCTTTCATCATCGGAAGAGAAACTGTTTGGCGATTTCCTTGAACACCTGGCGCTGTATGTGGCTGGTATTACTTGCGGTGGACAAAAATCATCCGGCACAGGCGTCGACCTGGATTTCACCAACGAAGGTGTGCGCTACATCGTCTCGGTTAAATCTGGCCCGAATTGGGGCAACAGTGCGCAACACAGAGAGCTGGCCCGGAATTTGCAGAATGCTGTCGCCGTAGTGAAGCAGGCAGATGCAAGAGCTAATGTAAATGCTGTTCTGGGAATATGCTACGGGAAGACACGAACCAGCTATCTGAACGGGTATCTGAAAGTTGTCGGTCAAAACTTCTGGTATCTGATCAGCGGCAATGAGGACCTGTACATTGACATCATCAAGCCGATTGGGTACCGCGCCAAAGAACACAATGAAATGTTTCAGAAGTCTAGAGATGCACTGATTAACAAGATGACAGTCGAGTTTGTAGACAGGTTTTGTGATACCGAGGGCAATATCGACTGGGATAAACTGGTCAGGGCTAACAGCGGGAACTTCGATATGGATGCCCCGCCGGCGGTAGTTCAAAAAGGCAGACTGTCAAGGAAACCCTAAATGCTTGCAGGCATTCGCAGGCGTCGATTGTCATCTCCGCTGCAGAAGCTGTTGCATATTCTTGCCTGCGCAGGCAGGCTTGAAAGCTACTGCGTTTTCACCGCAACCACCAGCGTCTTGTCGTCGTCGGTGCGGGCGCACACGCGCGGAGAGTTCAGGAAATCCGCCAGTTGCTGCTGCGCCGTCGCCACATCCTGTGCGGAAGCGGCGAACTCGAATAACGGCGCGAAGAAAGGGGCGTGCGGCGCATACGTCGGCAGCTTGAGCGCCAGGCGCAGCAGGCCATCCGTGCTTAGCGCCACAGCGTCAAATGCCCCGTCCAACACCTGGGTTTCCAGGTAATCGGCGGCCTGCGGCATGGTGATGAAGGCCGCCTCGTTGGCGTACTCGCCCCGCTGCGGGCGGGCCGCCATGATGAGTTGCCCTGCGTCGTCGCGAGCCACCGCCAGCCCGTCGCCAACCTGCGTCACCGCCATATGCGCCTGGCCGATAACCGCGCACAACAGTGTCGTCGCGAAGTCGCGCAACGGCGCATCGTCCTGCGTCGCCTGCCTGATAAGCTCCTCGCGCACAGCGGCGCAGACACAGGCCATCAACTCGCGCCAGGCATTCTCGTCCACCGGCGTTGTCGCGCGTAAGGCTTCCTCAAGCGATGCGATGGCATGGTCAACCGCGATTTGCGCGCCTTCGGCAGAGCGCGCCGCCGAACCGGCGCCATCGGCGACGGCGATCAGCCACGCGCCTGATGCCAGGCGGCGGATGCGGTGTGCGTCCTGGCAGGGCGTCTCACCCGACTGGTGAGATGTTCCCCGCACCGATGCGCCGATCACGCGCCAACTCATTTGCTTAATGCGATGTATCGACCTGCGCCCAGCCGACCGGCGGCAGCGGAGCCTGTTCGCCGGGGCGCGACTGCGCCACCGCCGACAGGCTCTTGGACAGCCAGCGGAACAGCTCGCGGAAGGCCAGCCCTTTCAGCTTGAGCGGCGGGCGCTGATCGGAGAAGCGCGCCAGCGTTTTCATGTCGGCGTTTTCCACGCCCACGGCGTAGAAGAGCGCCCCCTTGCGCCCTTCTTCCTGCTTCACCTGGTCGGCAACCGCTTCCCAGCCGCTGTCGGTGGGGTTGCCGTCGGTGATCAGGAATATCCACGGGCGAAAGTAGTCCACGCCGTTGCGTTTGTAGATTTCCTTGCGGTCATGCAGCAGCGCCAGCCCGCGCCGCGCGGCTTCACCCATGGGCGTCTCGCCGCCTGCCGACAGGGCCGGCGGGTGGAAATTATCGGCGGTGACGAAGGCGTGTTCCGCATCGGCGGGTATTTCATGCGCGCCTTCGGCGGCTACGTTCAACGCCTTCACACTGCCGCCGAAGGTGATGACGGCGACTTCCACGCGCAGCGACGCAAGCGGGTCGGACTTGAGCGCCTGCTCGAACTCTTTCAACCCGTCGTTCAACTCCGCAATCGGTTTGCCGTGCATCGACCCGGAGGTATCCAGCAACAGAACCACGGCGCAACGCGGCTCTGGGTTCTCGGCGAATTCGGCTTGCTCCAACTGGTTTTGTGACATCCTGTAGACCTCCCCGCGTATTATGCATCCATTCCGCTTCTCACAGAGATTATCAAGATACGCATTAGACTCGTTACACGATATCTGCGATACGCCCCGGATGTCCATGGTGCGTCGGCGCGGTATTCACGCGCGCCAGCAACTCGCGCTGGATGTCGGCTCCATCGCCCGGCATGGAAGTGGCCCACAGCCGGTCAGCCAGTTCCGCCGGCTGCGGGTGGATGCCATAGCGCGCGAAATACTGGCACAGGCGCTGGATGTCGCGCCGGAAGAACTGATAGGCGCTGGGATTGTACAGCGGGTCAACCGCCTGAGGGAAGTCGATGATGCGCACCTGGCCCTCCCAGTACAGCACATTATGCGTCCATTGGACACGGCGATGCCGCCTCCCCTCAGGTTGAACTCGCGCGCGCGCTGCGCCTGGGCGGTACACGCTGTTTGTCGTTTCTATTTCAGAAGACATTGCTTGTCTCGTATGTATGGATCTGAGACCGCCAGGCTCTACAGGAACCCGGGGTTAGCGGTAATTAAAGTCGGGAAAAATGAAAAAGCCGCGGGGTAACGCACCCGGCGTCCCGCAGCCAATACAAACAGAAAGGCCACGGGTGTGC
>JAKALH010000246.1 GCA_021813225.1 Chloroflexota bacterium | reverse complement strand
TTCCGATCTGCTCGCGGCTGTAACTGATGATCAGGTCGCGCCTGGCGCGGGTGATGCCCACATACAGCAGGCGCAGCCGCTCGGCGATGTACTCCACGCGCGCCTGGCGCAGCAGTTCCATATCGCTGGGAATCGGCCCGCCGCCCGTCAGCGCTTCCAGTTGCTTGCGCGCTTCGGTGGACGGGTCGTGCCCGCCCAGGAACCACAACTCGCCGCGGAACTGGCCCGCGGGGTCGTGCGGGAACTCCAACTGGTCCACGCAGGTCAGGTACACGCGGTCCCACTCCAGCCCCTTGGCCTTGTGCATGGTGGTCACCGTAACCACGCCCGCCTGCGGCTCGAAGCCGGATTCCAGCAGCGCACTGCTCATGAACGTCTGCCGGTTCGACGCGATGTCGTCCAGCTCGCGCGATAGATCGGCCAGCGACAACTGCGGATTCAGCGCGGCCAGCCGGCGCAGGCTGAGCGCCAGGCTGTGTGCAATCGCCAGGTCGCTTTCCTTCGTCAATACATCCTGCGCGATGACCAGGATCAACTGGTCGACCGGAAGCATGCTGGCGCGCAACCACTTGCCCACCCGCACGCCCAGCGCCTCCAGTTCATGCTGCTCGTGCAGGCCGAGCGGCAGGCTCTCTGGCAGGGCCGGTTCGGCGGCCGGCGACGGGAACAACAGGCGCTCCGGTTTCGCGCTGCGCACCAGCGCGCGCATGCGCTCCGGGGCCACATGCCGGTTTGAACCGGCGCCGATATCCACCAGCGCGGCGCGCAGATCGGCCAGCGCATTGGTATTCGTCGGGACGCCGCAGAAACGCAGCGCCTGCGCCAGCATGCGCGAAACGCCGCGCACCGGCTGAGAGTTCCTCAGTTGATCCTGATACAGTTCGCGTTCCGGGTGCGCGGACTGCAACGCCTTTAACGTCTCCACAATTCTGCTGCCGAACCAGTTGGTAGGCGACAGCACGGCGCAGGTGCGCGCAGGATGCTTCAGGATATACTGCGCGGCGCTCTTCGCCACGCGTTGCGCTTCGTCGTCCTCCGAGGTGAAACGCTGCACGTGGATGACCGCCTGCTCGTCGGGCGGGTTCTGCTGAGGGTCGCCGGGGCCGGTGGGCATAATGCGCACGCGCGCGCTCAACGCGCCGGCGCGCACTTCCGCATCGGGGTGTTCGGCGGCGGCCCAGTCGGCCAGGCGGTTGGCCAGGTCGATGATCTTCGGCGCGCTGCGCCCGCTGACCGACAGCGGCAGCCCGGCCACGTCATCGCGTTGCAGGAACTCGCGGAAGTAGCGCACGTCCGATGCGGTGAAGGTGGTCATGATGGCCTGGTTGGGATCGCCTACGCGCACCCAGTTGTTGTGGCCGCGCGCCAGCATGCCCAGGATTTTCTCCTGCAGGGGCGTGCTGTCCTGCGCCTCGTCCTCAAGGATGAACGGCCAGCGCTGCCCCAGGTCGCGGCAGAAGCCGGCGTCGTTCTCCAGCGCCATGATGGCGCGCCAGATCAGGTCGTCGAAATCCAGCCGCCCGCCCAGGTTCAATATCTGTTCATAGCGCTCATATATCGCCGCGCCCATGCGCAGGAATGGGGAGATAGCGGAAAGGGAAGTTAGGGAGACGCTCTCCTGCTCCGCCGCACCTGCGTTCATCAGTTCGCGCAGGCGGGCGGGGGGCAGGCGCAGGTTCTTCGCCAGGCGCGTCACTTCTTCGCCGATGCGCTCGGTGGCGTCGCGCCATTGATCCTCAACGGTATGGCGTTGTTGCGCGGTCAGGTCCTGCGGCAGGAAGCTGCGCCACAGTTCGGGCTGCTGCTGGATGAACCAGCGCGCGGCTTCGGCGATGGCACGCGGGCCGCTCAGTTCGTCGTCAATGCGGAAGTCGACGGTGGTGCCGGCCAGATCGGGGCGCTCGCGCACGATGGTGTTGGCCAGGCCGTGCAGCGTCAGCACGCGGTAGCCGGTGGCGATCAGCCCCTGCTCATGCAGCAGGGCGCGGATGCGATTGCGAATATTGTCTACCGCCGAGTTGGTAAAGGTGACGACCAGCACCTCAGCGTCGTCTGGAACCAGCCCGCGGCTGAGCAGGCGCGCGGCCAGTGCGGCCAGCGTATGGGTCTTGCCGCTGCCCGGCACGGCGGACACAGCCGCCCGCCCGCCGGCGTAGCTCACGATCTTTTCCTGCTCGGGACGAAGGTTCATTGATGGCGATTATCGTTGGTGTGAACGGCGGGCTGCCTGTCGATGCCGTCACCAGTTATAACCTCGAACCCCGCCTATCCGCACCGGACGCCGGCGTTTCAGCGGGAAGTCCATCAACCGGCTGAAGCTCGACCTCCAGGGTCTTGCTTCTTGCTTCTGACTCCTGCTCTCTGACCTTTGACCTCTGACTTCTGGCCTCTGACTTCACACCTCTCGGCTCATTCACCCCTTCCCGCAATCACCTTCTGGACTGCGCGCAGCCGGAGCGGTCGCTGCTTACGCATTTCGTCGAGGCCGAAGCGCGCTGACCGTCAGCGGTTCTCCAGTTGCTTCAGCAGGCGCTGCGCGTCCAGGTCGCCGGGGTCGGAGCGGGCGGCCAGCTTGAATGCGGCAATGGCCTTCGCTTTGTCACCGCGGTCGAGGTGTATCAGGCCGATATTGTAGGCCGCGCTGGGCGCAAACGGGTCGGACTGCAGAGCGCGCTGGAATGCGCCGATGGCCTTGATCTGCTGTTCGTCGCTGGCCAGCACCGGGTTGCCCAGATACGCCGCCCCCAAGTTGATCCACAGGCGCGCGTGCGCCGGCGCGAGCTGCAGCGCCGTTTCCAGCACGGGAACCGCCAGCTTGTAGTGCCCCAGCAGGATGTAGGCGCTGGCCAGGTTGAGCGCAGCATCCGAGTCGGCGGGGTGGATTTCGTAGGCGCGTTTCAGCAGCGGCAGCGCCTCTTGCGGTTTGCGCTCCTGCAGCAGCCGCGTGCCGGCCGTCATCTGTTCGCGGAACTGCCGCTCGTTGCCGCGTTCCAGCCAGTGTTCCAGGCGTCCCTGCTCCCTGTCGCTGTGCGGCGTCTCCGCCGGTTCCATGCCGTCCTGGCTCAGTTCATCCCCACTCATAGGCGCATTATAGGGGACTTGCCTGCGCGCCCGCCAAGCCTATACTCCGTCATGATGATTGCGCTCCTCGTCGAAAACCCGCTCGTGCTGCTGTTCGTCGTCACCGCCATCGGTTACCCCCTTGGTCAGATCAAAATACGCGGCACCAGCCTGGGCGTATCGGCGGTATTGTTTGCGGGCCTTGCCATCGGCGCGCTCGACCCGAACCTCAAGCTGCCCGAAATCATCTACACTTTCGGGCTGGCAGTGTTCGTCTATGCCGTCGGGTTGAGCAGCGGCGCGGGTTTTGTGGCCTCATTCCGGCGGGCGGGACTGCGCGATAACCTGCTCGTCATCGTCGCCGTCGTGCTGGCGGCCGCACTGACCGTCGCCCTGGCAGCGGCGCTCCGCATCCGGCCGACCTTCACTGCGGGATTGTTCACCGGCAGCCTGACCAATACCCCGGCTCTGGCCGCCGTGCTCGAATACATCAAGGCCGCAGCGCCGCAAGCCCTGCGCGACCAGATGGTGTCCGAACCGGTGGTCGGCTACTCGGTGGCCTACCCGATGGGCGTCGTCGGCATGCTGCTGGCGATCTACGTTCTGCAGCGCCTGTGGAAAGTGAACTACAAAACGGAAGCGGCCGGGCTGAAGGAGTACGGCCTATCGAACGAGGCGCTGCATAACCGCACCATCCTTGTCACGCAGCCCGCGGCGACCTGCCAGACCATTGAGGCGTTGACACGCCATTGCAGGTGCGAAGTCATCTTCGGGCGCATCCGCCGCGGCGAGCAGTTATCGCTGGCCAACGGGCAGACACAACTTCAACAGGGTGACCTGGTGAGCGTCGTGGGCACGCTGGACGAACTGGATAAAGTGACCGGCTGCCTGGGCGAGGTCAGCGCGGAACGCCTGGAATACGACGTCAGCGAGTTTGAGGCGCGCCGCGTGTTCGTCTCCAACCCGCGCGTAGCCGGACGGCGTTTGAAAGACCTGGACCTGCAGCGCCGGTTCGGTGCCATCGTGACGCGCATCCGGCGCGGCGATGCGGATATGCTGGCGCAGGGCAGCATGGTGCTGGAGCCGGGCGACCGCGTGCGCGTGGTGTGCCATCGCCAGCGCATGGATGCGGTCAGCGCGTTCTTCGGCGACTCCTACCGCGCCATCAGCGAAATCGACGTGCTCACCTTCAGCCTGGGCCTGACGCTGGGGCTGCTGCTGGGCATCCTGCCCATCCCGCTGCCGGGCGGCGTGACGCTGAAGCTGGGTTTTGCGGGCGGCCCGCTGATCGTGGCGCTGGCGCTGAGCGTCATCGGGCGCACCGGCCCGATCGTGTGGAGCCTGCCCTACGGAGCGAACCTGCTGCTGCGCCAGATCGGCCTGATGCTGTTCCTGGCCGCGGTGGGCACGCGCGCCGGCTATGCCTTCGTCAGTACGCTCACGCAGGGCGGCGGGCTGGTGATCTTCGTTGCCGGCGCGCTCATCACCTGCCTGACGGCGCTGGGCATGCTGTGGGCGGGCTACAAGCTGCTGAAGATACCGATGGGGCTGCTGGTCGGCATGCTGGCGGGCATGCAGACGCAGCCGGCGGTGCTGGGCTTTGCGCTGGAGCAGGCCGGCAACGACCTGCCCAACATCGGCTATGCCGCCGTTTATCCGGCGGCGATGATTGCGAAGATTGTGCTGGCGCAGGTGATCATCACGGTGCTGCTGAAGCAGTAGAGACAAGACCTCACAGGTCTTATTTCGCTTACTCCCCCGCCAGCCGCTGCACGTCGGCCAGCGTGTGCACTGTGGCAATGGCGCGCACGAAGTCGCCCAGTGTGGCGCTGTGCCGGCGCAGCGCCTGCACCGCCGGGCCGATGGGGTCCTGGCCCGCCGCCGGCGCGCCGCCCGGCACGGCGTTATACGCGCCGTAGAAGGCAAAGTAGGCCTGGTTCAGCTTGCGGATCTGATAGCCGTGCTGCACGAACACGATGCGCCGCTGGTTCATATAGGCTTCCGCCTCGGTAATCTTGCCCGCAGCCAGCAGCTCATCGGTGTGTACGCGCGTCTGGCGCATCTCCTTGTTGAAGTCGAACGCCGGCGGCTGGCCGGGCGTCGGCGCGCTGGCAGGCGGCTGCCCCGGCGGGGGCTGCGGCGGCGGCAGCAGATCAGGATAGTAACGTTCCATCACGCGCCGGCCGATC
>JAKALH010000245.1 GCA_021813225.1 Chloroflexota bacterium | reverse complement strand
CGTTCTTGCTCCTGGGGTGCACAGCCACTGCAAACAGCGGATTGGGGAACTCTATCGGCGGCAGCGCGATGGAATGCGCGCGGTCGCACAGGGTATCGCTGGTCTGTGCCTGCGCCAGTTTGGTGACGATGCCGATGTCGCCGTTGTGAAGCTGGCCGACCGGAATTTGCTCCGAGCCGCGCGGCACATACAACGTAGACAGGCGCTCTTCCGTGTTGGTGCGCGTCACCGCCAGACGGGTATCGCCGCCGTGCACGGTGCCGCCCATCACACGGAAGTAGGATACCTTGCCGACATAGGGGTCGGCGACGGTCTTGAACACGAACAGGACGGTGCCGGCTTCGGCATGGCCGGAATCGAGCGGGGCGGGAGCGTAGTTGATCAACGAGAACAGCATGGCGTGCGCCCCGATGCTGGCGGCGGGCGCGCTGCAGAACACCGGGACGAAGGTGCGCTTGCGGATGGCGGAGCGCAGCCCGCGCACGAAGTCGGCGTCGTCCAGGGCGCCCTGCTCGAAGTACTTCTCCATCAACTCGTCTTCGCCTTCGGCGGCCGCTTCCATCAGCTTGTTGCGGGCGCGGTCCACTTCGTCGGCCATAGCGGCCGGGATATCGGCGACTTCGCCTTTAGGCCCCGCCAGGTATTTGCGGCTCACCAGGTCGATCACGCCGGCGAAATTGGCGCTGGCGCCCACCGGCAGCATCAGCGGGACGATATCCGAGTGGAAAGCCTCGTGCAGGTCGCTCATCACTTTGCCGAAGTCGGCGTTCTCGCGATCCATCCGCGAGATCATCACCGCACGCGGAATTTTGGCGTCTTCGACGGCCTGCATAGCCAGTTCGGTGCCGACTTCGATGCTGGCAACGGCATCCACGAAAATCAGGCCGAGGTCGGCCACCCGCACCGTGCTGCGCATTTCGCCGGCGAAGTCCGGGAATCCGGGCGTATCCAGCAGGTTGAACTTGTAGTCCTTGTACTCCACCGGGATGACGCTCAGGTTGAGCGACTGCCTGCGCCGCTTTTCCTCGGCGTCATAGTCGGAGAGCGTGCTCCCGTCCTCGACCTTGCCCATGCGGGTGGTGTTGCCGGCGGCAAACAGCAACGCCTCGGTGAAGGTGGTTTTGCCGCTTGCGCCGTGGCCGAGCAATGCCACGTTGCGCAGTTTCTCAGTCTCGTACTCTTTCATAGAACTTTCATATCCTCCAGGATATCGACAGATGAGATGCTCCGCGGGGGAATGCCGGATTTGCTTCCTTCACGGAGGCGATGTTGCAATGGCAGGCAGTTTGGGGTGAAACAGGCGCGCGGAAAAAGACACGGGCAAAGCAGGCCGGGCACAGGCGCACAGGCCTGTGGCGCAAGCGGGAGCTTAGCACGACCCATCTCCCGGCCTGCTGTTTGAGGTGCCGACAGCCACAATGCACGGGCACAACCCTCGCTTTCGGCTGGACCTGCGGGGCGAGCCGCCGTGCCGGCATGCGCGATATTCACTCGACATGGTGCAATGTCATCTCACTTTCTGCGAGCTGCAGTCGCCAATTGTGCTGAATTGTAACGCCGGGACGCAACGCCAGGCCGCTTTCCGGGGGCCGAACGCATTCAGACAATCGGCACTTGACTTTAGCATAAATGTTAGAACTCGAAAAGCGCGCCCATGCGCCTACAGCAATTCCAAAAATGGTTGAGTGAGGTCAATCGGGCGCCGGTTCAGGCTGTGCGAGCATGAAAGCCAGCAAGTCGTCCCGGTTGGCGAAGAACAGATAGCGCGTCAAGGCGCGCACCTGCTGGTAGACCTGGTTGCACAACGGGAGCACGGTGTGCGTCAGGAAGGCCGGCAGCATCAGCAAAACTAACAGGGTGGACAGGTGCTTCTTCTCGTGCCCGAAGTTGTGCTCCAGGTGCTAGCCCTGGTGCTTGAGCACGTTATTGTTCTCGTTTTCGATAGTTTCTCCGGCTATATTTAGAATTGCTGTTGCGTTGGGGCGCAGGCCCCGTTTTATAATCCACACACACATGGAAAACCAATCGGGCGCGCCGCCGGCGGCATGGCGGCAGTCTGCGCCATGAACGAACAACCGCAATGCCCCAACTGCGGCGGGTACAAAATCAGCACCCGCGCCAGAATCAGGGGCTACACCTATACGCAGCGCCCCATGGGCGCACGCATGTACACCCTGCACCTGGCCGCCTTCAGCAGCGTCCTGTTGCTGCTGCTGGCCGAACTCATGTACATCTTCCGGGTGAACCTGGGGCTGGCGGCGCTGGTCACAGCGGTGTTCGCCGGGTTGATTCTGTGGTCGAAGGGTGTGCGCAGCCGCTTGTTCGAGCGCAAGTACCTGGACCGCGTGCCGGTCAACGCCGTGTACCGGCATCACTGCGAGTTGTGCGGGTACGAGTGGGTGTGGCGCACCGGCACACCCCGGCCGGAGATTCATGTGCGCCCGCAACTGGTGATGCAGGGTGCGGAGCGCCTGTGGGGTAAGGAGCGGCGCGGCCGGTAGCTGACGCATGGGCACCGCGAGCGCATGGGATGAGCCGGTGCAGGCGCCTGCAGATTGTGTGGGCGACCTGACCATGGACGAGGTGGCGCTGGGCCAGTTGCGCCGGGCCATCTTTGCACAGGCCGGCCGTGCGGAGCACATACCGGCACTGCTGGCCGCCCTGAACGCTACCGACTGGTCGGCCTGGCAGGGCGACGCCGGTGCGCACATCGCAGTCTGCACAGAATGCAACCGCTATGTTCGGCTGGCCGAAGCCACCGCGCTGTCCGAATTGCCCTGGCTGGGCGACAACCTGTACTGCTTCGAGTGCGCCGAGCGCGTGCGCGCCGAGCATACCTTCAACTGCGACGTATGCGGGCACGAGTTCCACGCGCCGCGCGAGCCGCAGCCTTTCAAGGTGTGCCCGGAGTGCGATTCGCCGGCGGTGACACTGGCGCTGACCAGCCTGTGGGCGCAGTTGCAGCGGGCGCGCCCCGCAGGGGTATGTCATCAAGGCCAGCGCCTACACCCGTGTCGAGGAATATCTGGCGCAGTTCGCCTGAGTCGGCTGCCTGTAGTTCCAGATACGGCTAGTGGCACCGCAGATGGAGCGCATCCGCGGGCATGACGGGTCGCGGTTCGTCATTCCCGCGCCGGCGGGTAACCGGAACCAAACCGGACAGGTCTTTTAGACCTGTCCGGTTTCTCGTCTATGGCGTCGGTGTGGCGGCGTTTTCGGTGGGCATATCCAGCGGCTTGAGCGGGATAGACGATGCCGGCGGTGTGACCTTTATGGCGGCGTTGAAGTCATACACGTGCATGCTCATGTTCAGTTCGGTCGTCTGCTTCGCGTTGTTCTTGTTGGCCGAAATCACCGTCATCTGCACACGGTGGATGTAACCGTCGTCGCACAGCGCCAGCGATATGCTGGCGTTCTGCACTGCGGACAGGTCTTCCACGCCGGGTAATGCGCCGGGGTTCAGTGCGCTGAGCACCTTCTTCGCTTCCGCGATGTCCAGGTTATAGATATCGCACTTCTTCCCGTCCAGATTCTCGCTGCTGCTCTTCTTCAACGTGGACAGGTCGGCGCTGCTGTTGCCCAGGTCGATCAGAAAATCGGACGCCAGGAAGGGCGGTGTGACGGCTTCGGTCTGGTCGGCTTCCAGCGCATACCATTTGCTTTCATCAGCGCCGAGCAGGGCAATCGGGCCTTTAACCCAGGCCTTGTTGCCCAGCGTGATGGCCTCAAATCCCGTGTCCGCCGCGACGCCCAGCAGCGTGGTGAGGAAACCCTTCATGCTGAAGTGACCGTCGGTGCCCGTGAAGTCGCCCTTCAGGTCGAACAGCAACGTCTCGGGGTCGGGCTGCGTATCGTCGCCGGACAGCCCCAAGTAGCCCTTGCCGTTCATCGACAGATCGACGCGGTACGATTTCGCATCGGTGAACTTCTTCAGCGCGTCGAAGATGACGCTCCGCCTGGCAGGCTCTTTCAGGGTCGGCGGCACGGTCGGCAGTTGAGTTGCGGAGTCGGTGGGGGCAGGGGCGTTATCCGCGCTGGTGGGCGCGGGCGCGTCGGTCGGCAGAACAGCCGCGTCGACCGTCGAGGCGAATTTGGCCTGCGGCGAAACGACCGGTACCGGCGCGGACAGGCCGCTGTTGCATCCGGCCAGCGCCAGTATGGCGGCCGCGGCCAGGGGAACCAGGGCAGTAAGACGACTTTGGTTTTTCATGGCTTCACGCTTATCTTCGAGCATTTGTTTGGAGCAACTGCTCAGAGCAACTGCTCAATATGCCTCAACGTCTGATGCGTCACTTGTGACAAACAGACCAGTTCATCCGGTTGGCCTTCCAGTAGTCGGACAGGTAGGACGGCAGATGCGGCGTGTCGACCAGCGTACTCGCCGCCAGGTTGCCGATATTGACCTTCTTCAGGGCATCCAGATCGACCGACAGCGGCCGGGCGAGGTCGCCCCAGTTCGTAACGATAAAAGGCAGGCGCTGGCCGATCTTGTTGGCGCTCAATGTCGCCGAGAGTTCCGGGCTGTCGCGCAACCCGTACACGATGTTGCCGCCAATCAGGTTCTTGCTGATTGAAGCGTCGTTGGAAGTGAACCAGACGGGGTCGGGCACGACGATGACGTTGTGCGAGCGGAAACCGCGCGCCACATCGACCAGGCGCTGCGCGATGTTGCGCTGGCGCGCCGGCGTGACGCCCTGCATGCCGGCGTACAGGTCGAACCACACGCCGTTATTATTGTTCATGTAGTCGATCTCCATGCGCAGCCAGTCCTCGGCGTCGTCCACCATGTTGTTGATCGGGTGTGTGATGGCGGCATTCCAGGCGAGGATGACGATCATGCCGCGCTGGTTGGCCAGTTGGATGAAGGGCAAGACTTTGGCGGGCACAAAGGTCGGCGTCAACTCGTGGAAATTCACCGGCAGGCGCACGACCTGCGCGCCGGCGGCAGCCAGGTCGCGCAGGCGGTCATCCCACGTGTAGCCGCTGAGTTCCATAGCCGTGATAGAAGGAACATTCGCGCCGTGCAGCACCACATTCTTCCCGTTGGTCGTGATGATGTCGCGCCCCATGGTGCTCAGCTCGCACTGCCAGCCTGCCGGCTGCGGCGTGCGCGCTGCGTCGGCGGGTGTATTCGATGCGGGTTTGACAATCGGCGCGGGCATGCCGCAGGCGCTCAGCAGTATGGCGAGGGCTGCCGCAGCCAGTCCATATTTCGATAGTTGCATGCTTTTATTATCGTCCGCTTGCGGCCGGTCTCTT
>JAKALH010000004.1 GCA_021813225.1 Chloroflexota bacterium | reverse complement strand
TTGAGGAAGTGCTGCTGGACGAGAACGAACTGGCCGCGGGCCAGCCGTTCCTGCGCGTCGGCGTGTTCGAGATCAGCCCCGATCATACGCTGCTGGCCTATTCGGTCGATCACGCCGGCGATGAAGCGTTTACGCTGGTTATCAAAGACCTGCGCAGCGGGCAGTTGACTGGCGAACGCATCCCCAACACTTCGTACGGCGTGGTATGGGCGAACGACAGCCGCACGCTGTTCTACAGCACCCTTGACGCCGCGAAGCGCCCGCACAAGGTATTCCGCCACACGGCCGGCACCGATGCGGCCCAGGACGCGCTGGTGTATCACGAAACGGATGAGACCTACAGTGTGTCGGTCGCGAAAACATCCAGCAAGGCCTACCTGCTGCTGTACGTGTGGGGCGGCGATACCAGCGAGGTGCACTATGCATCAGCCGATCAGCCCGCTGCCGGGTTCAAAGTCCTGCAACCGCGCCGGCGCGGCGTCGAGTATTCGCTCTCTCATCATGGCGATCTGTTCTACATCGTCACGAACGAAGATGCCCTGAACTTCCGCCTGATGGCGGCGCCGGTGAGCCATCCGGAACGTGCGGCATGGCAGGAACGCATCCCCAACCGTTCTGAGGTGATGCTGGACAGTATTCTGATATTCAGGGATTTCCTGTTGCGCATCGAGCGGGAAGGCGGCTTCCGGCACCTGCGCATCTCGAACATCGACGGCAGCGATGAGCGCGAGGTGCATTTCCCGGAGCCGGTATACGCCGTGTTCCCCGCCGGCAACCCGGAGTTTGACAGCCGCGAGGCGCGTTTCTACTATTCGTCGCTGGTCACACCGTACTCCGTCGTGGACTATGACATGGACACTCAGCGCTGGCAGGTGAAGAAACAGGAGCAGATTCCGAGCGGCTACGACCCGCAGCAGTACGTGTCGGAACAGCTTGCAGCCACAGCGCCGGATGGCAGGCAGGTGCCGATATCGATCGTGTACCGGAAGGGATTTGCGCACGACGGCAGCCACCCCCTACTGCTGACTGCCTATGGCTCCTATGGCATCAGCAACGACCCGTTTTTCGACACCAACCGCCTGAGCCTGCTGGATCGCGGTTTCGCGGTGGCGATCGCGCATGTGCGCGGCGGCGCTGAACTGGGACGCGCCTGGTTCGAAGACGGGCGATTGCTGCATAAAAAGAATACCTTCACCGATTTCATCGCCAGCGCGGAGTATCTCATTGCGCGCGGCTATACCCGCAGTGCGCGCCTGGCAATCATGGGCGGCAGCGCCGGCGGGCTGCTGATGGGGGCAGCGGTCAATAGGCGTCCCGATCTGTTTCGCGCCGTCATCGCCGATGTCCCGTTTGTCGATGTCGTCAATACCATGAGCGATGCTGGTATTCCGTTGACGGCCATTGAGTACAGCCAGTGGGGCGACCCCGCCGACAAGGCCATGTTCGACTACATGATGTCGTACTCGCCGTATGACAACGTGCAGGCCAAGGATTACCCGGACATGCTGATCACAGGCGGGCTGGACGACCCGCGCGTGGCGTACTGGGAGCCGCTCAAGTGGGCGGCCCGACTACGCGCCCTGAAAACCGATCGCAACCTTCTGCTGTTGAAGATGAATCTGCATGCCGGCCATGCCGGGGCATCCGGCCGCTACAGCCATCTGCGTGAAGTGGCCTTCAAGTACGCCTTTCTCATCGACCGGCTGGAATCCGCGAATCATCGCGAATGAGCGCGATGATAAATCAGCTCCTGGTCGGCCGCCAGGCGGCCCGGGTTTTGCCGCTGGCGAGCGGTCGGATTCACTTTCTTCTCACACGCAGCACGACGATCTTGGTGGGGTGGTTGAACGGCGCTGGATCGACAGGCGGCCGGTTGACGATCGTGGCAGGGTATCCGGTGATGTCCTGCGGTACGGAGATGAGTTCCTCGATGGCGAGGCAGCCATCGGCGCACAGCCCTTCCAGCGTCCGCAGATAGTCCGCTCCGCTGACAAAGAGCGCGTTATTGACCGCGACCAGGCAGCCGCCGTCGTTGATCAGCGGGCGCACCTTATTGATCAGGCGCGCGCTGTCGTTTTCGAGGTCGACCCGCCCCTTTCCGGTGGTGCTGAAGAAGGGCGGGTCGACGAATACACAATCAAAGCGAGTCCCGCTGCGTTTCATGGCGCTGACCAGGCTGAAAAAGTCGCCGGTTTGAAAGGTGGATTTGTCGATGGGAAAACCGTTCAGGGAGTAAGAGGTCTTCGCAGTGTTCAGGAAGGTGCGGTTGCGGTCCATCTGCACGACCCGTCTGGCCTTGCCCGCCAGGGCAGCGACTCCCAGGCTGCCGGTGTAGGCGAAGGTGTTCAAGACGGTTTTGCCGGCCAGATGCTTAATAGCCCAGCCGCGCAGGTTGCGTGTGTCGATGTAGAACCCCGCGTCGCGGTTCATGAACAGATCGACGGCATACCACACCCCATGTTCGCGCACGCGCCGGTCTGCGCTGGCCCCGCTGGCAAAGAATCCGCGGCGCGCCGCTTCGTCGCGCGAGCGGCGCACTTTGACGACGATGGCCTGCAGCCACGGCAGGCTGGCATGCAGATATTCGACGATGGCGGATAGCGGGAGCGGCGTCGCTTCAGGCTGCTCGCTATAGTCGTGCAACAGCAGGGTGCGTCTATACAGGTCGGCTACCAGATCGGGAGCGCCTTCATAGAACCCGTTGAACAGCCGCAGGGCGGATTCATGCGGCAATGCCAGGCACTCCATGCGCGCCTGGATAGCTCCGTCAAGCGACGCAATCAGCGAGTGCTCGGCCATTGCGGTGATCTCAGGTATATTGAATGACCTGCCGCAGCACCTCACCGCGATCCAGCGCGTCGAAGGCCGGGTTGATTTCTTCCAGCGGGATGGTGCGCGAAAGCAGGCGGTCCACTGGAAGCAGGCCCGCCTGGTACAGGGCGATGAATCGCGGCACATCGCGGCGCGGCACTGCCGACCCCATGTATGAGCCTTTGATCGTGCGCTCCTCGGCCACCAGTGTCACCGCCGGCACGGAAAGGTTTTTGCTGGGATGCGGCAGGCCGATGGTGACGGTGGTGCCGCCGCGCCGGCTGGCTGCGAAGGCCTGCGCCAGCACCTTCTCGTTGCCCACACTCTCGAAGGCGAACTGCGCGCCGCCGTGAGTCAGATCGCGCACGGCCTGCACGGCATCGACCTGCGCGGCATTCACCAGGTGCGTAGCGCCGAACTGGCCGGCCAGGTTCAGTTTGCTTTCCAGCAGATCGACCGCGACGATTGGCCAGGCCCCGGCGGCGCGCGCGCCCATCAGTGCGCTCATGCCCACACCGCCCAGCCCGAATACGGCGACGCTCTGCCCCGGCGCCACCCGCGCCGTATTGACGACCGCGCCCACGCCGGTCATCACCGCGCAGCCGAACAGGGCGGCAATCTCCAGCGGAAGGTTGTCTTCGATTTTGATCAACGACTCCTGCGCCGCCACCGTGAATTGAGCGTACGACGATACACCCAGATGATGGTGAATCGGGCTGCCATCGGCGCGGTGAAAATGGCGGCTCCCGGAAAGCAGCGTGCCGGTCAGATTAGCCTGCGCGCCGTTTTCGCACATGGCCGGCCGGCCTTCCGAGCATGGCAGACAACGGCCGCACATCGGCACGTACGAAAACACTACATGGTCGCCTGCCGCCAGACCGGCGACGCCGGGGCCGGTGTCGCGCACGATGCCGCTGGCTTCGTGGCCGATGATCATCGGCATTGGTCGCGGGCGGGAACCATTGATGACGGAAAGGTCAGAATGGCACAGCCCGGCGGCGGCGATCTCCACGAGTACTTCGCCGGCCCCTGGCCCGTCCAGCGTCACATCTTCGATGGTCAACGGCAGCGATTGCCCGTAGGGGACGGGCTGTCCCATCGCGGAAAGAACGGCTGCTTTCGTTTTCATCCAGACATCACTCCTGTCCCAGAATGATAGTCACATACGACTGCCGCAGAGCCGGCGGCGACGCAACGCGCGGCCAGCATCCAGTCGGTCATTCGGTTCGATTGACTTTGAAGGTGTCGAAGTCGCGGGCGATGACGGTGTTGGGGAAGATGGCGCGGGCTTCGGCCTCAAGGTCTGTCTCGCGATGCCGGCCGGATATGTGTGTGAGTATAAGCTGGCGCACTCCGGCGTCGCGCGCCAGTTGCGCGGCCTGCGCGGCTGTCAGGTGGGCATTCTGGCAGGCCATCTCGGTTTCAGCGGCGCTGTAGGTGGCTTCAGTGACAAGTACATCGGCATCGCGCACCGCCTTAACCAGGCTGGCTGTCTCGCCGGTGTCGCCGGTCAACGCCAGCTTGGCGCCGCGCTGCAGGTCGCCCAGTACCTGATCCGGCTCGATTACACGGCCGTCCTGCAGCGTAATCGGCTCGCCGTTGACGAGTAAGCGCCGCTCCGGTCCGTTCGGGACGCCCAGTTCGGTGGCGCGGTCGTTCAGGAATGGCCGCCGGGAGCGCTCCTGAAACAGGTAGCCATAGCAGTCCGGGCCGCGGTGTTGCACCGGAAACGCCACCACATCGAAGTCGTCGCCGCTGAGAATGATGCCGGCTTTGACGTCGACGAATTCAATCTGCATGGGCGGGCGCACACCGCGAAAGACAATCCCGAACAGCAGGTCCTCGACACGGTCAAGGGTGCTTCTGCCGCCGTAAATATGGATGCGCTCCAGCGTTTCCCACTGGCTCAGCGTGGATAGAATCCCGCCCAGCCCCAGGATGTGATCCAGGTGCGCATGCGTGATCAGGATGTGCTCGAGGCGGCGAAAGCCCAGCCCGCTGGTCATAAGCTGGCGTTGTGTGCCCTCGCCGCAATCGATCATGAAGCGATACTCGTCGTGCGAAACGATGGTGGAAGTCAGGCCGCGCCGGGGCAGGGGTGCGGAAGCCGCCGTGCCCAGGAAGGTCAGTTCAAACAAGTTCCCGCCCGGCGTACTGCCGCTTGTAGTATTCCAGGTACTCGCCGGTCTTCAACTTGCGCCACCACCACTCGTTATCGACATACCAGCGCACCGTCTTTTCAATAGCCTGCGCAAAGGCATGCCGGCTGGACCAGCCGAGTGAACGCACTTTGGATGTGTCCAGGGCATAGCGCCTGTCGTGACCTGGGCGATCGGTGATCGGTTGGATCAGCGAATAGGGTTTGCCAAGCAGGTCCAGGATGGCGTGCGCCATATCGATATTGCTGGTCTCCGCGCCGCTGCCGACGTTGTAGACCTCGCCCGGCTGGCCTTTCTGAACCACCGCATCGATGCCCTCGCAGTGATCGAGCACATACTGATAGTCGCGCTGCTGAAGTCCGTCGCCGTACAACGGCAGGGGTATGCCGTCGATGGCATTAGTCACAAATAGGGGCACTGCCTTTTCGGGATATTGATACGGGCCGATGTTGTTGCTGCCTCGCGTGATCGTGACAGGCACGTTAAACGAGGTGTGATAGGCCAGGCACATCAGGTCCCCCCCGGCCTTACTGGCCGAATATGGGCTGCGCGTATGCAGTTTATCTTCCTCTGTGCTGCGGCCTTCCAGCACCTGACCATAGACTTCATCGGTGCTGACCTGGTGGTAACGCTCCACCTTGAACTCGCGGGCTGCTTCCAGCAGCACGTAGGTGCCGTATACGTCGGTCATGATGAATGAGCCGGGTTCCATCAACGAGCGGTCGACATGCGTATCGGCGGCGAAGTTGATGATGGTGCCGGGCCTGTATTCGCGCAACACAGCGGTCACGGCTTTGCTGTCCGCGATATCGCCTCGCACAAAGGCGTAGCGCTGCCCGAAGTGTTGTGCCACGTCCTTCAGGTTGTCCAGATTGCCGGCATAGGTCAGCTTGTCGTAGACCACGGCGCGCCAGTCGGCATGTTCCTGCAATGCATAACGGACGTAATTGGAGCCAATGAAACCCGCCCCGCCGGTTATGAGCACTGTTTTCATATGCGCGGATTGTATCAACGAAACGCCTGCCGGAACGCCCCTTCGTCTTCTGCCTGGTATACGATTAGGATACAGGCCCTGTTCATGAGCGAACTGCTGACACCGGTGGATGGCATGAAGATCATGCGCGACGCCATGCTGGCGCCGGGGGTGTATTACCTGCCGCACGGCATCGAAATCGGCGCCGATCACGTCACGCTTGACGGCAACGGGGCGCTGTTGATCGGTGATGATTTCCAGGAGCGCGGCGTCAGCGTCAGGCAGCATAGCGGTGTCACGCTGCGCAACCTGCGCATCGAACGCTACTACCACGGCATCTGGGCGTCGGGCGGAGCCAACATCCGCGTGCAGAATAACGCGGTGACGCGCACGCACGAGCTGGCCGGGCCGGATGTCTTTCTCGACGTGTGGCTGGATCGCTCGCGCGCCTACGGGGGCGGCATCTTCCTCAGCGGCGTCGTCGACAGCTTCGTGCAGGATAACGATGTGCAGCACCAGCAGAATGGCATTCTGCTGTATGGATGCAACCATGTAGAGATTGCCCGCAACAACGCATCGTATAACAGCGGGTGCGGCATCCTGCTGTATGAATCGTCGCAGAACACCGTTGACGGCAACACCGCCGACTTCTGTTGCCGCATCTATCACTATGACGCCGCCGGCGAACGCTATCACAACGGCGCCGATGCCGCCGCGCTGGTGATCATGTGCAACTCATCGCGGAACACGATCACGCACAACCGCCTGCGGGGCAGCGGAGACGGCGTCTTTCTGGGCGGCTTTCACAAAGACGCCATCAAGGTGCCGTGCAATGACAATGTCTTCGCCTATAACGACGGCAGCAACAGCCCGAACATCGCCTTCGAGGCGACCTTCTCGCAGCGCAATCTTTTCCGCGAGAACCGCGCGGATCACTGCAACTACGGTTTCTGGCTGGGTTACTCCAGCCTGACGACCGTGCAGAACAACTCGATACGCGGCAACCGCACCGCCGGCGTCGCCATCGAACAGGGCTATGGCAACACCATCCGTGACAACCAGTTTGAGCGCAACCGCGACGGCGTGCAACTGTGGACCGGCGCGCAACCGGCGTTTACGAATTACTTCCCCGATTGCGCCGAGACCTACGACACCGCGATTACGGGCAACACCTTCTCGCGGCACGATCAGGCGGTGCACATCTGGAGCGAGAAGCTGCGCGACGGCAGCGCGGCGCGGCGCTGCCACCATCTGACGCTGTCGGGCAACACGATTTCCGACAACCGGGTCGGCGTCCTGCTGGAACGGGTGCGCGACAGCGTGGTGCAGAACAACCGCATTCTTGAAAACCCTGAAGCGGGCGTGAAGATGGTCGGCTGCAAGGACATCAGCGTGGAAGCCAACGAGATGGAGAAGCACGCCTGACGGGGATAGGGATTCGGCTCAGGCGAAACGAACTTCGCTCAAACCGCGCAATCGCTCCGCCGCCTGCTCGGCTGTCAGGTCGCGTTGCGGCTGCCCCAGCATCTCGTAGCCGACCATGAACTTCTTCACCGTCGCCGAGCGCAGCAGGGGCGGATAGAAATGCAGGTGCAATTGCCATTCTTCGTGCGGCCAGCCGTCGTAGGGCGCCTGATGCACACCCATGGAGTAGGGGAACGATATTTCGAACAGGTTGTCGTAGCGCGTGGCGATTCGTTTGAGGGCGTCGGCCAGCCCATCGCGCTGCGCGGGCGTCATGTCGACGATGCGGACGATGTGCGCCTTGGGCAGCAGCAGGACCTCGAACGGCCAGACCGCCCAGAACGGCACCAGGCAGACGAAGTGATCGTTTTCAAAGACCATACGCTCACCTTCGCGCTGCTCCACAGCCAGGTAATCGAGCAGCAGCGGGCCTTGCCCCGCGGGCGACACTGGAGACTGAAGATTGGAGATTGGAGCGCTGTCGTCGCCTGCCAGATACGCCAACTGGTGCTGCTGCTCCTTGGCAGGCTCGGTGGGCACGTGCTGATTGGCCCACAACTGGCCATGTGGATGAGGGTTGCTGGAACCCATCATCTCGCCGCGGTTCTCAAACAACTGCACGTAACTGATATCGTCGCGTGCGCCCAGTTCCTCGCACTGGCTCGCCCAGGTGTCGACCACGGCGCGGATTTCGCCGGCGTTCAACTGTGCCAGTGTCAGGTCGTGGCGCGGCGAAAAGCAGATGACCCGGCATACGCCTGACTCGGCAGTGGCCCGCAACAGATCGGAAGATGTCTCCTCTACGCCGTGGGCTGCCGCCGCGCCGCTTAACATGGCGGGGAAATCGTTGTCGAATACGAAGATGCCGCTGTAGGGGGGATTCACGTCGCCGTTGACGCGCGTGTTGCCGGGGCACAGGTAGCACTTGGGGTCGTAATGGGGCTGGTCAGCCTGCGGCGCTTTCTCCCTGGCGCCCAGCCACGGACGCCTGGCGCGCTGCGGCGATACCAGCAGCCACTCGCCGGTCAAGGGGTTATAACGGCGGTGCGGGACGTCGGCATGTGTGCGTATGCTCATCGGCGCTTTTCCTGTTCGGAGTGCATGGCGGGCATGCACGGGATGATGCGCTCATTCTACTTGGGTTGGTAATCCGCGCCGAGGATGATCAGCGCGTCGACGGGACTGCTGGCGTCGACGCTGGTTTTTATCGCACTCATTGACAGCCCCAGCGCCTCAACCAGCTTCTGGATGCCGGCGCCGTTGTTGCGATAGTCGATGATTGCGGTGCGTTCGTACATCCCTTTCGCGTCGCCAATCCTGACCACCTGAAAGCCCCTGGACTGCAGGTAGGTCCGTGCAGATGCGGCCAGCCCCAAAGTAGACGTGCCATTTTCTATTGAAATGCGCAGCGGCGCCGGGGTGGGCGTAACGACGGGAGTCGGCTTCGGCGGCGGCGCATACAGTTCATCGCGCAGCTTGATGATCTGGCTGCGCACCGGAATCAGCACTTCAGCGCCTTGCGGCGTCATATAGTTCGTGGTTGACTTCTCGTCCACCACCACACGGGTGATATTGGATGCCGGCAGGTCTTTGGCGAAGAGCATGAGCTGGATGATTTCAGACAGGCTGAGATCGGTGCTGACGGAATTGTGCAGGCTCTGCCAGATCGTGGGCAGGTTGGGCAACAGTTTCGTCAGCGCGTCGGTGCTTAACACGCGGTCTCGCAATGCCATGATGATCTGCTGCTGGCGGCGCATGCGGTAGAAATCGCTGCTGCCGTGGCGCGTCCGCGCGTACTTCAGGGCTGTAGCGCCGTCCATGTGGTGCATGCCCTTGCTGATGACAAACGGATCGTAGCCGTAATTCATATTCGGGTACAGCGGATCGTTGATGTCCTGATCGACATAGACATCGATCCCGCCAACCAGGTCGACCAGTGTGACGACCACATTGAAATTTACGCGAACATAATGCTGAATCGGGATGCCGAAGTTGTATTCGACGGTTTTCATAGCCAGGGCAGGGCCGCCATAAACGTGGGCGGTATTGATGCGGCCCCGGCCGCGTCCGGGCAGCGTGACGTACAGGTCGCGCGGAATACTGAGCATGCCGGCGGTATGCGTCGCAGGATCGAGCGTCAGCACGATCATCGTATCGGTGCGTGTTGTAGCGGGGTTGTCGTTGGGACGCTGGTCGATGCCCATCAGCAGCACATTCAGGCGTTGTGTGCCTTGCCAGGCGGTATATTGCGAAATGGGCGTGCCGTTAATCGTATGTCCCGCATTGGTGATCGCCGGTGCGATACCCAGGCGACTGGCTACGCTGCGTATTACGGAGTAGGATAGATAGCCTATAACGGGCAATACGATGGCGGCGACGATGACCGCCGCGATGACGATGGCCTTGCTGTCCGGTGTGCGCGGAGCGGGTGAATCAGGTTTCTGGTTACTCATAATCAGCCGGCCTGTTGTATTGCCGGGTGGTGTGGTGTGCGCATGAAGGGTTCCCGCGTTCAGGCCATCAACTTACTTGCTGGTGTTCTACAGAAGGTCGCATGGGATGGCCGGCAGGTTGCCGTGATTTCGACTATTGGCGCTGCCTGTAACTCATACAGACGGCCAGGGAATACTGCGACGGGTGCGGTTCGGGCCAGGAAAGACGCCGATATCCAGCAGGTTATGGATGCGCCGCCTGAATGCCGCTATCTCATCGTCAGCCAGCAGAGATCGTAAGGTCTTGCCGAGAGGGTGCCTGCTGCTGAGGCTGTCCAGCAGGCGCCGCATATCTGCCAGCATGTCCTGCGGTATCGGCTGCCCGGCGAAGTCCCAGATTACGGTACGCAGTTTATAGTCGGTATTGAATGTGATCCCATGGTCGATAGCCCAGATATGTCCGCTCTTATCCAGCAGGCAATGGCCGCTCTTGCGGTCGGCATTATTGGTAATCAGGTCGAATGCGCTCAGGCGCTGTAACTGATCGCAATAGCCTTTTTCCTCGCGAAATGTAAAAAAGTGCCGGTCCGCGTCATTGTCGATATACAGTTGCATAGACCCGATACCGTGCGGCCCGTCGCGCAGAACCGTTGGCGGGATCAGGTCCCAGCCCAACTCCACGCTGACCATATAGGATGCCAGCTCGCGCTGGCACAGGGTGCCTTCGGGGAAATCCCATAACGGCGCTTCGCCGCGGCGGGGCTTGTATACGGCCAGAATATCCACAATATCCGTCTTGTTATGCGGCCCGGGGATTTCGCCCAGTATTTTGACGAGGAAGGTGTAGTTGGAACTCCAGGGCAATAACCCGAGCGACTCCACTTCTCCTGTGGTCAGCAATTCCAGAGCGTCTTCCCTGGACAAAGGAACTTCAGACATTACACTCAGGCAAACACAACTTCGTCGGCATGGCCGTTGCTGCGCGGGCAGAAGTGCTCCAGGTCCTTATCGATTGGCTTCTGGCACAGCGGGCAGATCGGGCGGCCGCGCGAAACGACATCGGCGGCCTGCCGGCTCAGCGCCTCGATCTGCGCGCGTGAGCAGAAGAACTTGGCCACTGCCGCGTCATCCTCGCTGGCGTCTTCGCCCACCAGTTCGCGGGCGACCAGCACGACCAGATCGTGCTCCTCGTCATAGCCGAGGCCCATCTGGCCGATGCGATACTCCGGGTTGATCGGTTCTTCCAGCCCCATCTCCATCTGCAGGCGCATGAAATTGGCGCCTTTGGGGTACTTGGTTTTCAGCTCGTCCAGCATCTGCTGAATTGCAGTACTCAGCGCGCGCACCTGTTCTTTTTCGCATAAAAGCGTTACCAGTGTCTGGCCCTTGCGCGCCTGTACATAGAATGTGCGATGCCCCGGCTCGCCGACCGCATCGGCGGTGATGCGCGTCACTGGATTCAGCTCAATCGTGCTCTTCGGCATGTCCGAATTCTACACCTGTGTTAGTATGCTTTCATTCGTAGATTCGGTTTTATCCCTGGTTTTATTCTTATTTACAGGTGTCCGGCGCCGTTGCAGTACGCGGCGTGCCTGTGTCTGTGGCGGGTATCAGGACGCGTGTGCGACCGCGCGCCGGACTGAGGTGATCAATGCGGGTGTCATCATCACTGGTGTTAGTCCTGCGTATCTGTGGAGCCATTATCTTCGGGCTGGTGGGTTGGATTCTGAGCGATCTGATCCCATTTGCGCAATTGCCGGCGCCGTTGCATAACAGCGTCATCTTCCATATTCTGTTCGGCACTGTGGTGGGTATCGGCGGCGCGATCCTGCTGCCGCTGATGGCGGCGGCGCAGTTGATGCGCCTGATCGATCAGGTCAACAGGGCGAGCGGCGCGCAGATCATCGCGGACTTCCTCGGTTTCACCACGGGGCTGCTGGTGGCTGCACTGCTGGTGTTTCCTCTGGCGCTGCTGCCCGACCCGTTCCGGCAGGTGCTGCCGCTGCTCTCGGCCATCTTCTTCGCTTACATCGGCGTGCTGGTGATGAATGCCCACTATCGCGAGATATTTGCCATGGTGAATATCCGCATGCCCTCAAGTAAAATAACAGAGACGGCGGCAGCTGTGTCGCCGGCATCGCCTGCGCAAAACGGGCAGCGCGAATCGCTGCTGCTGGATACCAGCGTCATCATCGATGGGCGCATCGCGGATGTGAGCGCAACGGGATTCCTGCGCGGCGAACTGATTGTGCCCGGCTTTGTACTCGTCGAGTTGCAGCACGTCGCCGACGCCGCCGACAGCATGCGCCGCGCGCGCGGCCGGCGCGGCCTGGAAGTGTTGAAGCGACTGCAGAAAGACTCCGTTGCGACGGTGAAAATCGTGGATGACGACCCGGATGGCAGCAGCGAAGTCGACGACAAACTGGTGCTGCTGGCTAAACAATGGCAATGCCCGATCGTGACCAATGACTACAACCTGAACAAGGTGGCATCGCTGCAGGGCGTTACCGTTCTGAACGTCAACGAACTGGCTAACGCGGTCAAGGCAGTGGTGCTGCCTGGCGAAGTGCTGAACGTGCGCGTGATCCAGGAAGGTAAGGAAGCGGGTCAGGGTGTGGCGTATCTGGACGACGGAACGATGGTCGTCATTGAGGACGGC
Organism: Chloroflexota bacterium; assembly: GCA_021813225.1. Lineage (GTDB taxonomy): Bacteria > Chloroflexota > Anaerolineae > J036 > Brachytrichaceae > CAIXPS01. The sequence goes on along the minus strand of JAKALH010000004.1, from coordinate 11,616 downwards.
AAGTACTATCTGAACCAGACGATTAACGTCACCGTAACCAAAGTGCTGCAAACGGCAGCAGGGAAGATGATTTTCGCAAAGTCTTGATAACCATGAGTCAAACGATTTACAACGTCCTTTCGCGTGAGAAGGAAGTCTTCAAGCCAATCAACGAAGGGCGCGTCATGATGTACGTGTGCGGGCCGACTGTCTACGATAACTCGCACCTCGGCCACGCTAAAACTTATGTTTCATTCGATGTTGTGGTGCGCTGGTTTCGCTATAACGGCCTGAAAGTGCGTTACGTGCAGAATATCACCGACGTCGGGCACCTGCTGGATGATGGCGAAGACCGCATCCTCAAAGGCGCGCGCCGCGAAAAAGTGGAGCCGATGGAGATCGTTGAGCGCTATATGCGCGCCTATTTCGAAGACATGGATGCACTGGGCGTCGTACGGCCCGATATCTCGCCGCGCGCCAGTGCGCATGTGCCCGAACAGATCGAGATGATTCAGGAGTTGATCGCCAAAGGGCATGCCTATGAGGTGGACGGCTCCGTGTATTACAGCGTCGAGTCCTTCAAGGAATACGGTAAATTGAGCGGCCGGCATGTAGAGGAAATGGAAGCGGGGCGGCGCGTGGCGGTGCGCGACGAGAAGCATCACCCGATGGACTTCGCGTTGTGGATCAAAGCGCCGCCTAACCATGTGCTGCAGTGGCCGTCGCCGTGGGGACGCGGCTACCCCGGCTGGCACATCGAGTGCTCGGCGATGAGCAACAAGTACCTGGGCCCGACCTTCGACATACACGGCGGCGGCGTCGACAACATCTTCCCGCACAACGAGTGCGAGATCGCGCAGAGCGAAGGCGCTCACGAGCAACCCTTCACCAATACGTGGATGTTAACCGGCACACTGCTGGTCGACGGCGTGAAGATGAGCAAATCGCTGGGCAACTTCATCACGATCAAAGACGCGCTGAAACAGTACCGCCCCGAGGCGCTGCGCGTGTTCATCCTGTCCGGCCTGTACCGCAGCCCGGCTGACTACAGCACCTCCGCGCTGGATGCCGCCACCAAAGGCGCCGAGCGCATCAACACAGCCGCCCGCCGCGTGCGGGTCGAACTGAAGAATGCGCGCCCCGGCGACGAGGCCAATAATGGCCGCCTGATCGATCTGCTGGATCAGTACCGCATGCGCTTCACCAGCGCGATGAATGACGACTTCAATGCCCCGCTGGCGCTGTCCGCACTCTTCGATATGGGCAAAGACCTGAACACTGCCATCGACGAGGGTACGGCGTCACAGCCTGTGCTGGAGCAGGCCGACGCCGTCTACCGCGAATTGGGCGGGCAGGTGCTGGGTGTCGTGCAGCCGGAGAGCCAGGCATCCGGCGGCGGCAGCGCCGAGCGCGAGGCCGGCCTGATCCAGATGCTCATCGATATGCGCCTGGAAGCGCGCAAGGCGAAGGACTACGCCCGCGCCGACAGCATCCGCAGCCAGCTCATGAAGTTTGGTGTCATACTTGAGGATGGGCCGAAAGGCACTACCTTTCGCATCAGCAGCAACTAATAGAGGGATACAGAAATGAGTTTCATCGAATCAATCAATGCGCGGGAGATTCTCGACTCGCGCGGCAACCCGACCGTCGAAGTAGACATCGTGCTCGAAGATGACACCTACGCGCGCGCCAGCGTTCCCAGCGGCGCGAGCACCGGCATCAATGAGGCATGGGAACTGCGCGATACCGACGACAAAACGCGCTACGGGGGTAAGGGCGTCCGCAAGGCGGTCAACCACGTCAATACCGAGATTGCCGCGGCGCTGGAAGGCTGGAGCGTGTTCGACCAGACCGGCATCGATAAGCTGTTGAACCAGTTGGACGGCACGCCGAACAAGAAGAACCTGGGTGCGAATGCCATGCTGGGCGTCAGCCTGGCCGTGGCGCGCGCAGCCGCCGGCAGCCTCGGCCTGCCGCTGTTCCGCTATATCGGCGGCGTGGATGCTCATGTGCTGCCGACCCCGATGATGAATATCCTGAACGGCGGCAAGCACGCCGATAACAGCACCGACTTCCAGGAGTTCATGATACTGCCGGTCGGCGCGCCGACTTTTGCCGAAGGCCTGCGCTGGGGCGCCGAAACCTACCAGGCATTGCATAAAGTGCTGAAGGCCAAGGGTTATGCGACCAACGTCGGCGACGAAGGCGGATTTGCACCCAGCCTGAAGTCGAACGCCGAGGCCGTCGAGGTGATCCTGACCGCGATCGAGAAGGCCGGCTATAAACCCGGCGAGCATATCGCCATCGGCCTGGACCCGGCATCCAGCGAGTTCTATGAAGACGGCAAGTATGTGCTGGCCAGGGAAAACAAGAAACTCAGCGGCGATGAGATGATTGAATACTGGGCCAACTGGGTGAGGCAGTATCCCATCGTCTCGCTGGAAGACGGCCTGGCCGAAGAGGACTGGGAACACTGGACGAAACTCACCGCCCGGCTGGGCGACCACATCCGGCTGATTGGCGACGACCTGCTGGTGACAAACGTTCAGTTCATCAGGCGCGCCATCGCCGAGAAAGCCTGCAACGCTCTGCTGTGCAAGGTCAACCAGATCGGCACGCTCAGCGAGGCGATCGATTCCGTGCGCATGAGCCATCGCGCCGGCTGGAGCGTGGTCGTCTCTCACCGCAGCGGCGAGACCGAGGACACGACGATCAGCGACCTGGTCGTCGCTTTGAATACGGGGTTGATCAAGACCGGCGCGCCCGCCCGCGGCGAGCGCACGGCCAAGTACAACCAGTTGCTGCGCATTGAAGAAGAGCTGGGCGAAGCGGCGGAATACGCCGGACGCGCCGCGCTCAAAGCCTGAGTTCCCCTGTTGCCTGTAAGCCTGGCTTTCATCGAAAGCCAGGCTTTATCCACTTGTCCTAACAGCATCAGGCCGATAGAATGGTCTGCATCGAGATGACCTCAACGCCTGTGTCACGGGGCACTTCAATATCATGGCCGGTGTCGTTCAACAGCATGTCCAGTTCGCGACATGCGGAGTCCAGCGGTAAAGCGCGCCCCTTGTAACGGCGCTGGATATCCGAAAAGTGCTGTTCGATATCCCCCAGCCGCGCGTTCAATTCCTCGATCAACACGGTGTCGTTGCGCGCCTGCAGGTCGCGAAAGCGCTTCAACTGGCGCACCCACTGGTTGTATTCATTCCAGATCGTCTGCAGGCGCGCCAGGTCGCTTTCGATATCCGCCTGCGCCGCCGCGCCATGGTTGGCGATATGCTGGAACTGCTGGATCAGGCCGTCCAGGCGGCTGACCACCGACTTCACCGTATGGGCATTGGCGGTCATATCCTGCAGGCCGACTTCGGCCTGGTTGTACTGCTCGATGAGTTGATCGGCCTCGGTGCAGGCCACCTGCAATGGCCGGACGTTGGGGATATGCCGTTGCAGCGCTTCCAGGTCCTTGAGCGTATCGATGGCAGCCGCGCGCGCATTGTCCATGCGGGTGACACGCGGGTCGATCTGCACAACGACGCGGTGTTCCAGATCGTCCAGAGCCTCCACCATGTGCATGTAGCGCTGGAAGGCGGCGTTGGTCAGGTCAACCCGGCCGCCCATGTCCTGCATGGCGGTTGCAGCGTCCTGCGCGCTCCTGCCGCCAATCGGGCGCGGCGGTATTTCGTTGAGGAGCTGCTGGGCCGCCAGCATGCTCGGTTCGGCGTCCAGCGGCGCAATCTCAACCAGCGCCTCCACCTGCGCCTTCAGACTCTGCCGCGCATTGTCGGCTTCCGCTTTGACCGCGGCATACAGGTCGTGCAACGTGTCGGCGCAATCCTGCGCCCACTGCGATATGGCGGACGCCTTCTCCATCACCGCGCCGGTCAGCCGGTCTTCCAGCGATTCGGCCATGCGCCTGCCGTCGTCGTGGAGCGACATGGTCTCATTCCACACGCCGATAATGGCCGAGGCGCGCATGTTGTGGACGATGTTCGGCTCCAGCCGGCCGAGAGCCGCCAGCACCGCCGACGCCTGTGTGCGCGCATCCTTCTCGGCGATTTCAATGTCGTTCAGGGTGCTGTTGATGCTCTCCATGCGCAACTGCATCCCGCGCCGTTCGCGCAGATATTGGCCGATGTGCATGATCCACTGTTCCAGGTCGTCTTCGTGCAGCGGCTTGTTGGCAAGCAGCGGCTGCAATTCCTGTTCCAGCTTCAGTAATGCGGTCGCATCCGATTTGAGCGTTACCAGCCCGGCTGTGTCCGGCCAGTTTTCGGGCGCATAGGCCGTGGCCTCTATATGCAGCGCCGCAATATCGTGGAACCAGCGGCCGCGGGTCTGGAATTCCGGGTTGGCCAGCAGCGCCACCAGTTGCTCGTGGCTTTCCTGCACTTCCCGCACATGGCTTTCCAGCTTTTCGGCGCGCAGGCCCAGGTCGAGCGCACTGTCAAGATCGGTCGCGATCCGGGCTGGCGCACGCGACTGGTTCGCATCGCCGATGTTGCTGTGCACATTGCTCAGGCTGTCGAGCTCACCGTTGCTGTCCGCCCATTGCACCGGACATTGCGGCGCCTGTGACAGCGCGCCCATGGCTGCGCTGATGCGCTGGATCTGCGACTGGTTGGATTTGACAGCCAGTTGCAGACCCTGATAGGTTTTCTGCACCGACATCAGGCTGACGGCCCACTGTTGCGAGGTCAGTACCTGCTTCATCGCGGCATCGGCGATTTCCGGCACGCGCTCGATCTCCGGAGCCTGCCAGGCCCTCAGAATCGCTTCGGCGCGCGCGCGCAGGTCGCTGTATTCGGCGTTATGGCGACTGGTGTCAATCGATGCCGGTAGCTGGTCAAGGATGCGCTTGGCCGCGGCAAGTTCATTCTGCACACCTTCGACTACCTCAGCCGCCTCGCTATATAGATTCTGCCAGTCCTGGGCTCGCCGCAGCGCATCGACGGCCGGCCGCTCCAGGCTGCTCAGGGTGTGCCAGGTGTCGCGGGTGCTGTCGGTCGTTGCATTCACCAGCACCACGTTGTCGACGGGTTGCTTGAAACAGGCCGGCAGTTGCTCAATCACGGACTGATGCTGCCGCAGGGTGGCCATGAACTGCTCGATCGTGGCGCCGGTGACGCCGGCGCGCTGCAGCGTGCGGCCGATGCGGTCGGCGCGCTCGGTGGCGCCCATCACATTGCGCACGCGGTTGGCTACTCCCAGCGGCAGCAGGCGGACGACTTCAGCCTGCTGGCCGGCTCCAAGAACCTCCGCCTGCAGCGCCGTGACCTCGCCGGCCAGCGCCCCGGCGTGTATCAGGTGCCGGCGCCATGCGCGCAACTGTGTAAAAGTCGCCAGAAGCTGACGGAGCCAGTTGATTGGTATGAGCGGTTCGGCCTGCTGCATCACCTGCAGTTGCGCCACACAGCTCTCGTAACCTTCCTGTGAGCGTCTGAGCCTGAGTTTCAGATCGAGTACGAGCGGGCCGTATGGTTGAGCGTCGTCGCGAGGCGCCTGTGCGGCGAATTGGTTTAGGTCCGCCAGAATTGCCGTTAGAGCGTGCAGACTGTGCGAGATCACCATGGCTTTCTCGCTGTAGCGGCGGCGGTAATGCACAGCCGCGAAATATAAACCTGTCCAGATCAACCCGCAGGTGATAAGCAAGATCAGGAATATGGTGAGAATTGGCCCTGGCTCTGTCATCGCTCTTGTTCACTACGGCGGGTATCAACGCTCAGGTCGATTGTAATGCCGGCCTTATGCTTGATGAAAATACCAAACGCAGCTAAGATGCAGTGCGTTATGAGACTCAGTCGACGCTCGATTTTGAAGGCCGGTTCGCTTTTAGCCGCAAGAGCATTGCTTCCCCCTTTGCCCGCTCTGGACCATTATGCAGATGGTATCCCGAATACGCCAGCCGTCAAACGCCCGGTTATCGCTTTCGCTCGGGCCATCGGCTATGGTGTGGCGATTCGCAGCGAGCCTGATCTGAATGCGCAGATGGTCGGTGTGCTGAAACCCGATAATGTGTTGCCGATTTATCAGGAACTGGCGACGGACTCCGGCAACTGGCACAATAAGCTGTGGTATCAGGTAGACGGCGGCTATGTCTTTTCCGCGCTGATTCAACCGGTGCCTTTTCAGTTGAACACGCCGGTAACCGACGCCGGTGAGAATGGATTCTGGGCCGAGGTCACGGTGCCGTTCACCGACGCCCGCTCGGGGCCGTCTGTGGGTGCGCCGCGCACGAAGTACCGCTACTACGGCAACACGGTGTACAAAGTGATCAAGGTAGTGAAATCCAGCGACAGCAGCAGCGATGAGTTGTGGTACCAGATCGAGGACGAATCGTTTCCGGGGCTGTATTTCGTCCCCGCGCGCGACCTGCGGCGTATCACGGCCGAGGAGTTCACCCCATTGTCTCCCAATGTCGATCCCGCCGACAAAAAGCTGGTGGTGAACCTGAAGGAACAGCGTGTCCACGCGTTCGAGAAGGATAGAGAAGTGTTTACCAGCCGTACGGCCACAGGCGCAGTATTCAAAGACCTGGGCGACGCTGGAAACTTCGCGACACCCACCGGCACCTATCACATCTACCGCAAGACGCCGTCACAGCATATGTATGGCGGGGCAGCCGGAGATTCGGACTACTTCGACCTGCCAGGTATCCCCTGGGTCAGCTATTTCATCAACACGGGGATTGCCTTTCACGGAACATACTGGCATAACGACTATGGCGTGCAGCGTAGTCACGGTTGCGTGAATCTGCCCTGTGATAAAGCCAAGTGGGTCTGGCGATGGAGCATGCCGGTCAACATCGAAACGCAACGCTATACCATGACCTCTTCGCTACGCGATGGCACCACAGTTATTGTCGTATAGATTAATCTGCCTATTACATAACCTGTCTTCTGGTTGCAACCTGGCTGAACCCACGCCGGGCTACGGTAAATTGCGTGACCCTGTTGTCAGCCGGCACCTGCTGTCACCTGCATTTAAAGTCTCTTTTAATCTTCATAGAACATAAGTGCGTGCTTTTGTATGCCTGGGCTTCACCATTAGAAAAATCCGCCTGAATGGATATAATGATGTGGTCGTGGTGCGTGGGTGCCGTTGAAATGTCCCAGGGCACGAAGGAGTATCATGAGAGTGGCTGTGGCAAATGGCCATGTCAGCTTTGGTTCAGCGCCGGGCATCAGCGCACCTTCGACGCAGACGGGTCGCGACGCCTCTGATCCGGGCGTTATGAATATGATGCAGCCGGATCATTCCGCAAACGCTGCACGGATCAGTTGGTCAATCTACGCGGGAGCACGGCAGGTGGTGTTGGCGCGCCCATAATGGACACATTGCGGGCCAGATATTGCATATGTCTCAGTCACTGCCGCCGTTCCATGCGCGATTCGACCAGGCGAATGGCTGGCAGCTTCGCCGTATCCTGGCGCACTGAACGGGGTTGTGCGGCGATGTTCGCTCAATACGGTGTGTATAGATGCCGTACGGATGTTTCACGGCGCGGCTCACTGAGGTTGAGGCTTTGGAGAACGGAAAATGAGTGAATCAAACGGGAATCCAAATATCGAAGTCCAAAAATACGGCCAGAGTTTCTGGTATGACAACATACAACGCAGCATCATCAAATCGGGAGAACTGCAGCAACTGATTGACGAATTCGGCATCCTGGGGGTGACATCGAATCCAACGATATTTGAGAAGGCCATCGCCAACAGTGCAGACTACGATGAGCAGTTCGCCGGACTGGCGGCGCGCCATCTCGACACCAAGAGCATCTATGAGCAGATGGCTATCGCGGATATCCAGGCGGCCGCAGACATCCTGGAACCCGTCTACGAGCAGAGTGAAGGCGTCGATGGCTACATCAGCCTGGAAGTCGCTCCCGACCTGGCGCACGACTATGAAGCTACCGTGGCCGAGGCGCGCCGCCTGCATAAAGCCGTCGCCCGCAAGAATCTGATGATCAAGGTGCCGGCGACACCCGAAGGCATTCCCGCCATTCGGACGCTGGTGCAGGACGGCATCAACATTAATGTCACCATGATTTTCTCTCTCGACGGTTACGAGGCGGTGGCCCGCGCCTATATCGCCGCTTTGAAGGAGCGCGCCGCGAAGGGACTTTCGGTTGATGTTGCGTCCGTGGCGTCCTTCTTCATCAGCCGGGTGGATGTGCTGGTGGATAAACTGCTGGACGAGAAGATCGCCGCGGTTGCCGACTGGGATAAGGACCTGAAGGCGGAACTGACCGCCCTGAAGGGCAAGGCCGGCATCGCCAATGGCAAGCTGGCTTACGATGTGTTCAAGCGTATCACCAGCGAGCCGGAGTGGCAGGAGCTGGCGGCGCTGGGCGCGCGCCCGCAGCGGGTACTGTGGGCCAGCACCAGCACCAAGAATCCCGCGTACCCCGACACTTACTACGTTGATGCCCTGATTGGCAAGGCGACGGTCGACACGGTTCCGCCTTCCACGCTTAAGGCTTTCCGCGACCACGGCAAGGCCGCACCCACTCTCGATCGCGACTATGACGCGGCGCGCCAGCATCTGAACGAACTCGACCGGGTTGGCATCTCCATGCCGCAGGTGTGGCAGAAGCTGCAGGACGACGGTGTCAGCCTGTTCGCCGACGCTTTCAAAGCGCTGTTGAATTCCATCGAACAGAAACGCACCCTGTGGGCGGCACAGGGAATGTCGAGCGGTGTGAACATCGCGCAGGGATACATCGGGGAACTGGTGAAACTGAATGCCGCGTCACGGGTGTGGAATCGCGATGCGTCGCTGTGGGCCAGCGCTCCCGAGCATATCAAGGTGATCGCCAATCGGCTGGGATGGTTGTCCAGCATCGAATATATGCAGAAACGAGTGGGTGAAATCGCCCAGTTCTGCGATCAGGTGAAGGCATCCGGATTGACCGATGCCGTCGTCCTGGGCATGGGCGGCAGTTCACTGGCGCCCGACCTTATCCGCCGGACCTTCGAGGCGCAGCCCCAGGCGCTGCGGCTGCATGTGCTCGATACGACCGACCCCATGACGGTGCGTGAAGTCGAAAGCCGCCTTGATCTGACGAAAACGCTGTTCATCGTTTCGAGCAAGTCGGGCGGTACGGTTGAGGTCAATTCCTTCTACAAGTATTTCCGCGCGAAAATCGACGTGTTCGCGGGCGATGCCGCCGGTCAGAATTTCATCGCCATCACCGATGAAGGCACAGCCCTGCAGTCGATGGCGGAAGCAGAGGGCTTCCGGCGCGTGTTCATCAACCCGGCTGATATCGGCGGGCGTTACTCGGCGCTGTCCTATTTCGGCCTGCTGCCTGCGGCTCTCGCCGGAGTCGATATCGGCAGGCTGCTGCAGCGCGCCGAGCAGATGGCGGCCTGGTGTAAGAGCGACAGCCTGTTCAACCCCGGCGTCTGGCTGGGTGCGCACCTGGGCGGGGCCGCGCTGGCCGGGCAGGATAAAGCCACCTTCCTGCTCTCGCCGGTCATTGGACCGTTTGGCTCCTGGCTGGAACAACTGGTCGCTGAGAGTACCGGCAAACAGGAGCGCGGCATTGTGCCGGTTGTGGGTGAACTGGACGGTTACAAGGGCGCCGTGTCCCGTTTGACTTCAGACCGCATCTACGTCTATCTGAAGCTGGCCGATGATCAGACACGCGATAAGCTGGCCGCGTCTCTGAAACGCGCCCGGCTGCCGGTAATCGAAATCCACCTGAACGATGTGTACGATCTGGGGGCGGAATTTCTCCGCTGGGAATTCGCCACAGCCATCGCCGGCGTCGTACTCGGCGTCGATCCGTTCGACGAGCCTAATGTGGCGGAAAGCAAGGCCAATACAAAACGGCTGCTGGAAGAGCATGAGGCGCACGGCGCGTTCTCGGCGGAACAGAGCAGCAAATCCGCCAATGCGCAGATCAACAAGTTCCTGCGCGGCGCCCGGCAGGGAGACTATATCTCGGTGCAGGCTTATCTGCCGGTGACAGATGCAGTCGCCGGCGAACTGGACAGGATGTGCGCCGCGATCAGCGCGCGCACCAACCTGCCGGTGACCCTGGGCTATGGCCCGCGCTTCCTGCACAGCACCGGACAACTGCACAAGGGCGGCGCCAATAATGTCGTGGCGGTGCAGCTCACGTACGATGTCGATGAAGACGTGGCGATACCGGGCGAGCCTTATACGTTCGGAACCCTGATCCGCGCACAGGCGCTGGGAGACCACGAAGCGCTGCTGGCGCATGGCCGGCGCGTCATCCGACTGCATCTGGGGCGCGACTATATGGTTGGCCTGAGGAAAATCATCCAGACCGTGCGGGGCACATCGCGGAAACCGCGCGGCTCCGCCAACCGCCCCGCGAAGGCATCCGCCGCGCGCAAGACCGCACAGCGGCGCCCCGCTTCAAAAGAGGCGAGCGCCAGACCTCGCCGCGGCAGGCCAAAGAGCCGATCATAGATGGCCTGCGGCGTTCGCATGCCTGCGCTGTGGTGCATCCGCGGCAGTCATGCCCGGACATGAGCGATAATCACCGCAATCAACGCGGTGCCTGAGGGGCAGCGCAACGCAGTCACAACTGCCCGCGCGAGGTATCAGCCGCACACTGGAAGAGGTATACAGGCCATGCAAGTTGGACTTTTCGGATTGGGAAGAATGGGCGCTAATATGGCGCGCCGCATGCATCTGGACGGCCATGATGTCATCGTCAGTAACCGCAGCCCGCGCCCGATCGACGAGCTGAAAGCCGAGGGCATCAAGGGCGTCTACACGGTTGAGGAGCTGGTCAACGCGCTCCAGCCGCCGCGCGCCGTATGGCTGATGGTTCCTTCAGGCGACGTCACCGATCAGATGATACAGAAGCTGATCAACCTGCTGCAGCCGGGCGACGCGCTGGTGGACGGCGGCAACTCCAACTGGAAGGACTCGCAGCGCCACGCTGCCATATGCAAAGCTAAAGGCATCCAGTTCATGGATGAAGGCACCAGCGGCGGCATCTGGGGACTGAAGGTCGGCTACTGCCTGATGATTGGCGGCGAAGTCGAGACGTTCAAACGGCTCGAACCCGCCTTCAAGTCACTGGCGCCGGCGAACGGCTACCTGCACTGCGGGCCGGCTGGCTCCGGTCACTTCGTCAAGATGGTGCACAACGGCATCGAATACGGCATGATGCAGTCTTACGCCGAGGGTTTCGAAATTCTGGAGAAGTCGTCATTCGACCTTGACCTGCACGCCGTCGCCGACGTGTGGGGCAAAGGCAGCGTCGTGCGCTCGTGGCTGCTCGAACTGCTGGTCGATGCCTTCGCTTCCGACCCGAAGCTGGATGCCATCAAGGGCTACGTCGAAGACTCAGGCGAAGGGCGCTGGACGGTCCAGGCTGCCATCGACGAGGACGTGCCCGCGCCGGTGATTACCCTGTCGCTGTATCAGCGTTTCCTTTCGCGCCAGGAAGAGTCGTTTGCCGCGAAGGTCAACGCCGCGCTGCGAAAAGAGTTCGGCGGCCATGCCGTCAAGAGCGCGGAGGGCGCCCGGTAACGTGATTTCCGCATCCAGCCAGCGCTACCCCGACCCGAACACGATGGTCATCTTCGGCGCGTCGGGCGACCTGACCAATCGCAAGCTGATACCCGCGCTGTACAACCTGGCGGCCGACGGATT
>JAKALH010000244.1 GCA_021813225.1 Chloroflexota bacterium | reverse complement strand
TGGCGGGCAGCAGCGCCTAAGGTTCAGCCCGGCTAATGAGGGGAGTGCGGGGAATTCGCTGCGGCCTGTCCTCTCAACGCCCGAATGATACCGCAGCTATAATCGAAGTCGCGGCCAGTTGCGCGCGGCTGCGCGATTACGCTTGAGACTCTCGCGTGGGCGCATATTCAATACCGGAGTTCGACCCATGACACTCAGCGCCGACGATATTGACTTTGGCGGAAATATCGAGCGGTTCAGCGGCTTCGCGGATATATACGACAAGTACCGACCTCAGCCCCCGGCCATACTCGCTGACGTGCTCATGCGCTGGGCGCAACTGTCGCGCCTGCGGCTCGTCGTCGATCTGGGCAGCGGCACGGGCATCTCTACGCGCTACTGGGCGGAGCACGCCGAGCACGTGGTGGGCATCGAACCGACCGCGGACATGCGCGCACAGGCCGAGGCGCAGACCACCGCCGCCAATGTCACCTACCGCGACGGCCTGTCGCACCAGACCGGTCTGGCGGCGCATACCGTGCAGATCGTGGCCTGCTCGCAGGCGCTGCACTGGATGGAACCGCACGGCACTTTCAAAGAAGCCGCGCGCATTCTGGTGCCCGGCGGCGTCTTCGCGGCCTGCGACTACGACTGGCCGCCCGTCACCGGCAACTGGGAAACGGAGCAGGCCTACGAAGGCTGCATGCGCCGCGTGTGCGACCTGGAGAAGGACTACCGCGTGCGCACACCGATCATGCAGTGGGACAAGTCGGGGCATCTGGCGCGTATGCGGGAAAGCGGACACTTCCGCTATATCCGCGAGATCACCCTGCACCATGAGGACACCGGCAATGCCGAACGGCTGATCGGTCTGCTGATGAGCCAGGGCGCCGTGATGACGTTGTTGAAGGGCGGCTTCCGCGAGGAGCAGCTGGGCCTGCCGGATTTCCGCGCCATCGTTGAAAGGACGCTGGGCGGCGAGTTGCGGCCCTGGGTCTGGTGTGCGCGGGTGCGCGCCGCCATCGTTTGATAGAAGCGCGGCGCCGGCCAACCTACAGCAGCGCCGCTGCGGGGCGCGGTTGTGCACGTCCTGCCAGTGGTGGCGGTACACGTGAATGAGCGGACAACTGTCGTCGACCAGTAAGGTGATTGGTACGCGCTCTGCCATCGTCACTCCTTTGTGACCTTCGGCGGGACACTACAGGCAGATGATACAGGCACGGCGGAAATTCGTCTGCAGGGTCGCGCTGCACGACGGCGAACTTGCGGGCTTCGTCATGGACGCCGGCGCGGGAATGACGGGCGGTAACATCGTAATGCGCCCGCAGGCAGCGTCGTGCAGGCGAGCCCAGGGGGCTATGACAGTTCGTCGTCCAGTCTTTTGACGACGGTCTTGAGAACCTTGATGCGGCTGTAGAGCTTGTCGTTGGCCTCGACCACCGTCCAGGGCGCCGCGCGCGTGCTGGTCTTCAGCAGCATGTCCTCGACGGCGCGCTCGTAGTCTTCCCATTTGCCGCGGTTGCGCCAGTCCTCGCCGGTGAGTTTCCAGGACTTGTAGTCGGTCTGCTCGCGCTCTTTGAAGCGGCGCAACTGCTCGTCCTGGCCGACGTGCAGCCAGAACTTGATGATAACGGTGCCGAAGTCCGTGAGGTGGCGCTCGAACTGGTTGATCTCGCTGTAGGCGCGCAGCCAGGCTGCCTCGCTGCAGAAGCCTTCCACGCGCTCCACCATCACGCGCCCGTACCACGAGCGGTCGAAGATGGCAATCTTGCCGGCTTCCGGCAGCCGCCGCCAGAAGCGATACAGGTAGTGGCGCACTTTGTCGTCGCCCTGCGGCGCAGCAATCGGCCAGACCACAAAGCCGCGCGGGTCGATGCGCTCCGTCAGGCGCTTGATGGCGCCCCCCTTGCCGGCGGCATCCCAGCCCTCGAACACCACGACCACCGGACGCTTCTGGCGATACACCTCGAAGGCCAGCAGGTGCAGCCTGTTCTGCAGGCGGATCAGCTTTTGTTCGTACGCTTCGGGTTCCAGTTTGAGCGAGAGGTCAACCTGTTCAAGCATGACGCACCTCTTTAGCGGCGGCCTTTGCGGCGGGCGCCGCTTTCGGCTTGATTTCGGGCGCGGTGGGCGGCAACAGGCGAGGCTTGCCGGCATCCAGGCGGGCTTCGAAGGCGCGGATGATCGTCTCCATCACCTTGATGCGGGTGTAGTGGCGGTCGGTCGCCTCGACGATGACCCACGGCGCATGCGCCGCGTCGGTGCGCGCCAGCATCTCCTCGACGGCCGCCAGTACCTTGCTGAAAGACTTGTGTTCGGCGGCATCTTCGTCGCTGACCTGCCAGGCGGTCAGTTTATGCTTCAGCAGTGTCTTGAAGCGGCGCGCCTGTTCCTTCCTGCTGATGTGCAGCCAGAACTTGATAATTACCGTGCCGTCGGCGGCCAGTTGCTGCTCGAACTCCACGATGTCCTGATAGGCGGCCTGCCACTCGCGGTTGGTGACGCTGTGCTTCAGATGGTCGACCAGCACGCGCCGGTACCACGAGGTGTCGTACACGACCATCTGCCCGGCGGCGGGAATCATCTGCCAGAAGCGCCACAGCCAGGGGTATCCCATCTCGTACGTGCGGGGCGGCATGACCGGCACGACGCGAAAGCCGCGCGGGTCGAGCCGCTGCGCGATGACGCCGATGGTGCTGCCCTTGCCGGCTGCCGCCCAGCCCTCAAAGACGATCATGGATGGGATTTTCGCTTCGAACATGGCGTGTTCGAGGTCGAACAGGCGGCTTTCCAGTTCGGGCATGCGGCGCTTGTACTCCGCTTTACTGAGCGACAGGTCCAGGTTAATTTGCTCGAGCATATTACCCTCGCTGATTGGACGCGCGCGGACGGACTACACCCTGATTGTATGCCCGTTGAACCGCCGCGCCAAACGGGTAAACGGGCTATCAGCAACGGCTCAACTTTTGGCACATGGAGCGCATCGGTTGCTCCGGAGCGAACTGCGTGACGCCCAGGGCCGGCGGTTCAGACGGGCGGCTTCGGCGAGGCCACCACGCGAAAGCCCAGATAGTCGAAGCGGAAGTTGGGCAGGCTCCAACTGCGGCAGGCGCAGCGCACCATACGTCGCACGCTGTTAAAGGACCCTCCGCGCAGCACGCGTGCGCTGCGGCCGGTGAGGTCTTCGCGCCCATCGCGCGGGTTGTACGGGTACGGGCGGTGCAGGCTGCCGGTCCACTCCCACACGTTGCCGGCCATGTCCGAAGCGCCGTAGGGGCTGTCGCCGGCAGGGCTGTGCTTGCCGACCGGCGTGGGCGTGCCGATGTTCATGTTGAAGTTCAGCCGGCTGGGGTCCGGCTCCGCGCTGCCGCCCAGCGAGAAAGTGCCGCCCCATGGGAACAGCCGCCCGTGCGCGCCGCGCGCCGCCTTCTCCCATTGTGCTTCGCTGGGCAGGGCGATGGTGCGGCGGGTGACCTGGCTGGCCCACTGGCAGAAGGTGATGGCATCGTCCCAGGTGACCATCACCACCGGGTAATTCTCTTTGCCGATGATATCGCTGCCGGCGCCTTTGGGGTGCATCCAATCCGCGCCGGCGGCATCCTGCCAGCCGGCCGGGGTGCAGACGTATCCGCTGCCCTGCTTCTCCGCCGTCGTCTTATAGCCGGTGGCGTCGCAGAAGGCCGCGAACTGGGCGTTGGTCACATTGAACTTGCCAATCAGGTACATATCGAGGAACAGCGTGTGCTGCGGGCTTTCCTCGACGTAGGCATCCGTGTCCTGTATCGCGCTGCCCATCAGGAACTCGCCGGCGGGCACGCGCACCAAGTCGAGAAAGATGCCGGGCGCCAGCGAAGTGGCTTCGGCCTGGATGGCAGCCGCTTCCGAAAGCGCCTCGACCGACATAGCGTGTTCGGGTGCCTGGCTGAGCTGCGCGGGGTCGGGGATGACGATGGTGGGCATGGCCTGCGCCTGGGCCGGCTGCGGCACCGCCTGGCCTTTCAACGCGATGCGCATGGACGCGGCATCCTGGTAGCGCATCTTGCGGTCCAGGCTGAGCGCCTTCATGATGACGCGCTCGGTGTTTTCCGAGGCGTCGCCGCGGAACATGCGGATGGGCTGCTGCGGCGTGCCGGCGCTCTGGTCAGTGGCGCTGACGGGCAGGCGGCCTGTCAACGCCTGGTACAGGGTGGCCGCCAGCGAGAACAGATCGCTGCGCGCGTCGGTGCCGCCGGTGTACTGCTCGGGCGGGGCGTAATGCGGCGTCAACCCGCGGATGCTGGGGCCGGCCTGCCCGCGCCCTTTGTCCACTTTCACCAGACCGAAGTCCACCAGCACCGCGCGCCCGTCGGGCTGCACGATGATGTTGGCCGGCTTGATGTCGCGGTGCAGCACCCCTTTCGAGTGGATGTAATCCAGCACGTCGAGCAACTGGTCGGCGAAGCCGAGCACGACCGGCTCCGGCAGGCCGCTGGGGCCGATCAGTTTATCGAGCGGCTTGCCTTCGATGAGGTCCATGACCAGATAGTAGTTGCCGTTCTCGAGGAAGTAGTGCGTGACACGCGGCAGGCTGGGATGGCGCAGGTCTGCCAGCGTCTTGGCTTCGCGCTTGAACTGCTCCGCCGCCGTCTCGGCGAAGGCGGGGTCGTTCATCGGCAGCATTTCCTTGATGACGCACGGGATATCGAGGGTCAGTTCCTGCGCTTGAAACACAGCGCCCATGCCCCCCTGTCCCAGTACTTTGACGATGCGATAACGACCTTGAAGAATCTGGTTTTCCTGCAGCATGTGTCCTCTGGATTATTGCATCGTACCTCAGTTAAGTGCAACCCACACCTCCGAGTTCTTTGAGAACTCGGAGGTCTATCTGTTGTAAACCTGACAGGTCTCTCAGACCTGTCAGGTTTTGCGGCAGAACTATTCGCGCGTGCCCCAGAAAATGATAAATCCATCTGCGCCGGTGGAAGCCAGCACTGTGCCGTCGGGGTTCCAGGCCAGGCTGCCCACATAGCTGACATGCCCGAGCAGTTTCGCCAGCGGCGCGCCGGTCGCCACGTTCCACAGGCGCACGCTGTTATCCTTCCCGCCCGACGCCAGTATAGCGCCGCCGGGGTTGAAGGCCACGCTCAGCACGAAGTCCGTATGGCCGCGCAACCGGCGCACCGTGCTGCCGTCGTTCACGTTCCACAGGCGGATGGTGTTGTCGGTGCTGCCGGTCGCCAGCAGCGACCCGTCGGGGCTGAAAGCCAGGCACCACACCCAGTTGGTGTGCCCCTTCAGTTCGCGGGCCAGGCTGCCGTCGGAGACG
>JAKALH010000243.1 GCA_021813225.1 Chloroflexota bacterium | reverse complement strand
GGTTGACCCGAACCCTTGCAATCCAGCGGCCATCCGGAGAAACCAGCGGGTGGCTGTGGCTGTAGCTGTTCGAAATCAAAACCTGAGGTATCCGCGGTTCCTCGCCATCGTTCACGGCGACGCTGACGAGGTCATGCCAGTACTCGATGTCGGTATGCTCGGGACGCCGCGCCAGCGTTGCCACCAGCGCCTTGCCGTCGCGGGACCAGCCGGGCAGGCCAAAATTGGAGTTGGCGTCGGTAAGACGAATTGCTTTCGCCTTATTCTCTTCGGCGAAGCTATCCGGCACCGCAACCACATACAGGTTCGTCCAGCGATCGTTAAGAAAATTAGTGCCGGTGCGGTATGGAAATTCCCGCACGACGCGCGGGTCGACAGCCAGCGACTCATCATGCTCGCGTTGCTCTTTCTCGCGCTTGATGTCCCAACTGTCCCGGCCTGGGGCTGCGGTGTCGCCGCCGGCGGCCATGTCCTGGCTGGTCGCTTTGCGGTGCTCCTCGTCCTCTTTGTCGCGCTCATCGGCGCGCGCGCCGGCGGTAAACGCGATGCGCGAGCCATCGGGCGACCACTCGAAACCGCCGATGCCATTCAGGTGTGTTGCAACCTGATGCGCCTCGCCGCCCGACAGAGGCAAGGCATACACCGCGGCTTCGCCATTGCGGCTGGACAGGAAACCCAGACGGCGGCCGTCTTCGCTCCAGCGCGGCGATGAGTCCTTACGCCCGGTTGTAAACGGCTGCGCCGGTGTATCCGGCTCCTGCAGGTCTTTCATCCATATGGCGCGCACATTTTCGTTCGCGCCGCGATCGGCTCGTTGATGCACAAAGGCGACGCGCGATCCGTCGGGAGATATGCGCACCTCGTCGACATAGACGAGTTCCAGTGATTGTTCAGCGTTGATTGATTTCATGAGCGCATCGAGTATAAACCTGTTCAGGCACGCTGCCTGACGGCTTCATAAACCAGAAGCGCCGCAGCAATCGACACATTCAGCGAGTTCACCAGCCCCATCATCGGTATGCGCACGGTAAAGTCTGCCTGATCGAGCCAGGCCCGGCTCAGGCCCGGCTTCTCTGCACCCAGCACCACCGCCGCCGGGGCGCGCATATCGACAGCGGTGTAATATCTCGTCGCATGAGGGGTCGCAGCGACAGTATGTATGCCCTGCCGGCGCAACCAGGCAATCGTCTCCGTTGTGCTGGATTCCGCGACCGGCACGCAGAAGACCGTCCCTTTGCTGGACCGTACGACATTGGGATTGCCCAGGTCTGTGACCGGGTCGCACGAGATCAGCGCATTGACTCCGGCGGCATCGGCCGTGCGCAGCATGGCGCCCAGGTTGCCGGGTTTTTCGATGCCTTCCACGACGACAACGAGAGGATTGGCTCCGAGACTCAGGTCATCCAGTGAATGGCGCGGCAGTGGAAACACCGCCAGCCAGCCATCCGGGTTGTCGCGATATGCGATTTTCTCAAAGACCCGCTCAGTGACCTCGATCAACTCGGCGCCGCTCAGGCGAGCCTGCTCCAGCACAGTCATTTGCTCGGCCTGGCGCACCAGTCCGGGGCAGTAATACAACTCCCGCGCGCGTCCGGCGGTCAGAGCGATCGCGAGTTCATCATAACCCTCAACCAGCATCAGGCGCTCTTCTTCACGCTGTCGCCTGTCGCGCAGCGCGACCAGGCGCTTCACACGCGGATTCTGAACACTGCTGATCATTTCAATTGCGGCAGGACGCCTTCGGCCAGTCTCTCCAGCCCGTCCAGGTCGTCCAGGTTGAGCCATTGCAGCATCACACGCTGCACCCCGGCAGAGGCCAACTGCCCAAGTTGATCAACGATCTGCGACGGTGTACCGACGGCAAGACCGCGTGAGCGCAGGTCGTCGAAGCTGAGGTTGCGCGCGGTGATGCGGCGTTCCAGCTCTGCATCGTCCCGCCCGAAGATCAGGCCCGTCATCAGAGACCTGCGCACATCCGCCGGGCTGCGTCCGGCGTTGCGAAGTGCGACATTCAGCTTCTCGTTCAGTTCGGTGAACGCGCGCGGCGTAGTGAACGCCACATTCCACTCGTTCGCGCAGCGCGCCACGTCGGGCAGGATGGCTTTGCCGCCGCCAATAAGCACCGCGGGGCGGTTCGGATGTGCGGGACGCGGAAGCAATACAGCTTCCTGCAGGCGGTAGTACGCGCCGGTGTAGGACACCGGTTCGTCGTTGCGCAGCAGTTTCGTGATGACTTCCATGCCCTCGCGGAAACGCTTCAGGCGTTTGCCCGGCGGGAGCAGGTCATATCCGAATGCGGTGTGTTCGCGCTCCTGCCAGCCTGCACCCACGCCAAGGATAAGCCGGCCGCCGGAAAGATCGTCCACGGCGGATGCCATACGCGCCGTCATGACCGGGTCACGGAATGACAGCGGCGTGACCAGCGGGCCAAACTCGATGCGCCGCGTGTTGGCGGCCAGCCAGGTCAGCGATACCCACAGTTCCAGCGAGTCCAGGTCGGGCGGGCCGGCGTTGGTGAAATGGTCGGAACGATACAGACCGGCAAACCCCAGGTCTTCGACGGCGCGCGCGATGCGTTGCCAGCGCGGCCAGTTCAACCCGTTCTGGCCTTCCACCATGATCGCAAGTTCGAGCATATTTCCCCTCCTTTTAACTGGTTGTCGAACCGCAGGCTCCGCACTCCGATGTTAGAGCAGGCTGGCCGACTGACGATCCAGGTACAGCCTGGCGTGGGCGGCCGTACGCAGGATTGACGCGGGACAGGCCGTTGAGATCGGGCCAGTCAGCGCTGCTTTAACCGGCGCGGCCTTGCGCAATTCCGGCACGATACACAGCAGGCGTTTCGCAGCCAGCAGCGCCGGGATCGTGAGAGTAATGGCCTGCCTGGGCACCGCATCGAGCGACGGGAAATGGCCCTCGCCTACCTGCTGCCTGCGGCTCACTTCGTCCAGATCCACTACTTTGACCAGCGCTGGATCGTGGAAGTCCGCGAACGGCGGGTCGTTAAACGCCAGATGCCCATTCTCTCCAATTCCCAGGCAGCACAGATCAGCGGGATTCTGCCGCAATAATTCGGTATACCTCGCGCATTCAGCGGCGGCATCGGGGGCATCTCCTTCAACCCCATAGAATGCGGCAGGTTTGACGATGTCGACGATCTTCTCACGCAGAAAGCGCCGGAAACTGGCCGGATGCGTCGCCGGCAAGCCGATGTACTCATCCATGTGGAACAGGTTGACTTTAGGCCAGTCGATATCGACTGTGGACAGCGCTTCCAGCATCGTCAGTTGCGAATTGCCGGTGGCCAGGATGGCATTCGCATGCCCCTGCGCGGCAATCGCTGCCCGCAGCGCGGCGGCGGCTTCCGCGGCCGCTGCGCGCCCCAGGGCGGCGTTGTCTTCATAAACAGATACGCCCAACTGGCCGACCTTGATTTCGTAGAGGTGAGTTGACATGGTGATACCCTGCCGGAAGCGGTGCGTTACAAGGGTATATCCGCTACCGAATCATAAACGTGCTGCGGCTGGTACGGGAAGGCAGTGATGCCTTCGCGCTGCGTCAGACCGCTCAGCACCAGAATGGTCTCCATACCGCTTTCGATGCCGGCGACAACATCCGTATCCATCCGATCGCCGATCATGACGGTGTTCTCCGAATGCACACCCAGATGGTTCAATGCGGAGCGCATCATGAATGGATTCGGCTTGCCTACGAAGAACGGACTCTTACCGCTCGCTTTCTCAATCAGGGCCGCCATGGCGCCGCAGGCGGGCGCGATGCCGCGCTCGGTCGGGCCGGTGGGGTCTGGATTTGTTGCGATGAAATGCGCGCCGGCTGCCACCAGCCGGATGCCCCGCGTGATGTAGTCGAGGTTATAGGCGAACGTCTCACCCAGCACCACGTAATCAGGGTTGGCATCGGTGATGACATAGCCGACTTGGTGGATTTCCTCGGTGAGGCCGCTTTCACCGATGACGAAAGCAGTGCCATTAGGATGCTGAGTGTGCAGGAAACGAGCCGTCGCCATCGCCGAGGTAAAGATCATCGACGCCGTGATGGGCAGGCCGATGATCTGGAGGCGATGCGCCAGGTCCACCGGCGTGTACATGGCGTTGTTCGTCAGCACCAGGAACTTGATGTTCTTCGCCTGCAGCGACTCGATGAATTTATCGGCTCCCGGAATGATGTGCGGACCGCGCACCAGCACCCCATCCATGTCGATCAGGTAATTCTTCTGTGATTCCATGGTCTATCCTCCTGTAGTCAATCTGATCATGCCTGCTGTGCCCTAGTTTAGTGCAAGACGATGACAGCCAGACACCCGTATTGTCGTATGATGTACGGTATAGCACTCGGCTCATTCATGGAGGCGTATCAGCGAATGGTTACGGTCAAGAATACAACAGGCAGTGACGGGACGGCTGCACCATCGATCCCGACCTATCAGCAGCGCATCGACGCCATCCATCAGACCAAGCTGGAGCACACCGACCTGAAGCTCAAGACCCGCGGCTTCTTCGATATCGACGACCACGGCTACATCCCGTGGACGGAACCGATTCCATTCAAAGCCAGATCCAACCACCCATCGGGCGGTTGCTACGGAGCGAAGTGCATCGGCGAAAACTTTCGCACGTGGCTGGAAGTGCATCCCATCTACATCCATCGCATGAGCGCCCTGGCAGGAGCGTGGGTCGGCTATGTGCCCGGCGTGGGCGGGTGGCGGCCGGAGGACAGACCGGCGCACCTGAAATCGTGGCACAAGGAATACAACCTCATTTATACCGGCATCGGCGGGATGAACCACCTGGGGCCGGACATGCGCATCGGACTCGAACTGGGCTGGGGCGGCCTGTTGGATAAGATTCGCAATTGCCGCCAGTTAAATGAGCCAGCACCCGGTTCGGAGATGGCCGACTTCTACGACGGCGAGGAGAATCTTGTCATCGGCGTGCAGCGTTGGATTCACAACCATGTCGTGAAAGCCCGTGAGTGGGCCGCCCTGGAGAGCGATCCTTTCGTCAAACGGAACCTGACCGAGATCGCCGATATGAATGAGTGGCTGGTCGATCATCCCCCGCGCACACTGCGCGAAGCCTGCCAGTTCCTGGCATGGTTCCAGAGCATCGACCGCATGTGGGCTGCCGGCGGAGCATTAGGACAGCTCGACGAACTCCTCCGGCCTTACTACGAACGCGATGTCGCGGCCGGCCTGATCACCGACGACGATGAGGTGATGTGGTATATCGCCAGCCTTCTGTTCAACGACACACATTATTCGCAGA
>JAKALH010000003.1 GCA_021813225.1 Chloroflexota bacterium | reverse complement strand
GGCAGACTTCCCATCCATCCATGCCCGGCATCATCAAATCGAGGATGACCAGGTCCGGGTGTTCAGCAAACGCGAGGTTCAGCCCATGCGAACCATCTCCGACCGACACGACACGATACCCCGCTTGCGTGAGGTAATCCGTCAGCAGCTCGCGCAGCGTTGTGTCGTCGTCTATGACCAGAATCGTATGAGGGGTCATGGCTGTCTGGCTACCGGAAGTGTAAATGAGAATACAGCGCCGCCATCTGGTGCATTCTCAGCCCAGATGCGCCCGCCCTGTGCCTGAACCAGGCTGCGGCATATGTACAGCCCAAGGCCATAACCGTATACCTGTTGCGAATCGCTGCTGTCGGCGCGGTAGAATTTATGGAAGACGTGTTCCAGATCAACCGCCGAAAGGCCGCGGCCATGGTCGCGAACAGACACCGTAACGTCATTGTCGCTGGCCTGCACCTCAACAACGACTGCCTGATCAGGCAGCGAGTATTTATCGGCGTTGTCGAGAAGATTTGCCAGGACCTCTGCCGTGCGGTCGCGATCGGCCATAGCCAGCGGCAGTCCCGGTTTGGCCGGCACGCTTATGTCGCGGTCACCCAGTCGCGCACGCATCTGGTCGACGACCTGCTGCACAACCGGTAACACAGAGATCGGTTCGGTTTGCAGCACTAGCCCACCGGCTTCGATCTTAGTCGTGTTCAGGACATCCTGAACAAGGCGATCAAGCCGGACGGCCTGCTGCTGCATGATAGAAAACATCCGTGAGCAGGTTGTGTTCATCGCGGCGCAATCAGACTGCATACGCTCTGCTGCGCCGCGCATGTTGGTCAGGGGTGCGCGGATCTGATGCGACACGATCGACACGAATTCCGTGCGCAGCCGGTCAAGCGCCTGCAAACCGGCATTGGCGCGCGCCAGTTGCGCTACTTTCTCATCGAGTTCATGGGTACGCGCCTTCACCTGCTCGCTCAGCGATGCATTCAGGCGGCGTATCTCATCCTCGCGGCGCCTGCGTTCCGTGACATCGCGCATGATGACCGACATACCTGTGAACCGGTCGCCGTCATCCAGCCGCGTCGCCGTTAACTCCACTTCAATCGTGCGCCCGGCGGCATCGACGCAGGATGTCTCGTGCCCGCGCACAAAGCCGGCATCCTGTACAGCCTGGCGCAACCAGCGATACTCGATGTCCGTCGCCTGCTTGCCTTTAAGCAGTTGCGACAGCGGCTTTCCATTGATCTCGACATCCTGATACCCGAATATCTCCTGGGCGCCCCGATTCCATGAGACGATGCAGCCATCAACGTCAAGACTCAGGATGGCATCGGCAGACGCCGCCATGACGGAACCGAGCCGGCGCTCACTGGCCTGCGCCTGTTGCTCGGCGCGCACCACTTTCACGATCGACTCGCGGAAGAGCGTCAGCACTCCGAACACGAGCAACGGCAGACCGAAGGCATAAAAAATAATGTCGATGTCAAAGTACAGATATGCTCCGATGGTGTCGTGAATCCAGCGCCCCACCAGCGCTTCATACAGCACAGCCAGCGCACCCAGAACGATCGGGAGCACCCAACGCAGCGTGATGATGCGCTGTTGCAGGGTTGATGGATAAGTCGTCTTCATATCGCCTCACACCGCGACACTGTCGCTGCAATGCCGCAAGTATACGCGCGTGACGCTTACCGATGAGATAATGATGAGCATCATGAAGACACAACAACTTGGCGTATCTGACTTGAAAGTCACACGCATCGCCTATGGCTGCATGCCCCTGGGCGGGTCATGGGATGGCAGCGCTATCACAGCGGATATCCGCAAGAGCGCGATCAGGATCGTGCGGGCAGCCCTCGACGAAGGCGTCAATTTCTTCGATCACGCGGACATCTACACGCGCGGCAAATCTGAGGAGGTGTTTTCAGGCGCCTGGGGCGAGGCGCCTTCACTGCGCCAGAAGATTTACCTGCAGAGTAAATGCGGCATCCGCCCGGGCTGGGACGATCCTTCGATGCCGACACGTTTCGATTTCAGCTATGAACACATCGTGCGCAGCGTAGATGGCAGCCTGCAGCGGCTGAATACCGACTACCTGGATGTCCTGCTGCTGCATCGGCCCGACCCGCTGGTTGAACCCGAAGAAGTAGCACGCGCTTTCGACGAATTGCACCAGTCCGGGAAAGTGCGCTGGTTTGGCGTGAGTAACGAGACTGCGGCCCAGATCGATTACTTGAGTCATTACCTGCGCCAGCCCATCATAGCGAATCAGGTGGAGTTCAACGTCATACACACCCATCTGCTCGATGAAGGCATCATTTTCAACCAGGATAATCCGCGCCTGCCACGCAACCATGGCACGATCGAATACTGCCGGCTGCACAACATCACATTGCAGGCCTGGGGGCCGCTGGCGCAGGGGCAGTTGACCGGTCGCGCATCGGCAAAGACGGCGCCTCATATCGCCAAAGCGTCAGAACTGGTCGCCCAGATGGCTAAAGACAAGGGGGTGAGCGCCGAAGCCATCCTGACCGCCTGGGTGCTGCGCCATCCTGCCCGAATTCAGGCCGTCATCGGCACAACCAACACGGCGCGCATCTCAGCGGCCTGCCGGGGCGATGGAGTCGAACTCAGCCGCGATGAGTGGTACAAGCTGTTCGTCGCCGGACGCGGCGAGAACATGCCATAAGTCTGTGCCAGTCAGCAGTCACGAAATGGCAAACCTGACCATCGGGGGAATCATTTATCCGGGCGTCGACCAGGCGGACTCCACCGGCCCTGGACGTTTTACTCGTCCCCGGCGGTTCAGGCCAGGAAAACCTGATGGATGACGAGACAACACTTTCGTTCATCCAGAATCAGGCAGCCAACGGGGCTTTTGTCCTGTCGGTATGCACAGGTACACTTCTGTGCGGCGCCGCCGGCTTACTCAATGGCAGGCGCGCCACCACTCACTGGGCATCGCTTCACCTGCCGCCATACTTCGGCGCCATTCCATCGACTGAACGCGTCGTTCAGGATGGCAGGTTGATATCCACCGCTGGTGTCACTGCCGGCATCGACGGCGCATTACGGTTAGCTGCGCTCTTACAGGGTGATGCCGTTGCCGGTTCCATTGAGTTGATGATGCAATACGCACCGGAACCGCCATTCCACTGTGGAACGCCGGATGACGCGCCGCCTGAGATGGTCACGCAGGTGCGTGAGAGCCTGCGCTCCATCAGCGCCAGGCGGTTAGCTACGGCAACGCGGTATGCTGCAAAAGCAAGATACGGCTGAAAAAGAACAGCAGCGATAGTCATTATCGCTGCTGTATTCACCGCGGATGGACGGTGCAAGCATAACCTGCAGATGCCGGTTAGTTCATGTGCGGGCGGATTTTGTTCATCAGGCGCTCTTTCGGCATATAACCTACCAGGCGCTCGACCGGCTGGCCGTTCTTAAACAGTATCAGCGTCGGGATGCTCATCACGCCATACCTCATGGCCGTCTGACCATTGGCGTCCACATCCAGCTTGCCGATCGTGATTTTGCCTTCATTCTCATTGGCAATCTGTTCAACTATCGGCGCGATCATCTTGCACGGTGCGCACCAGGTCGCCCAGAAGTCGACGAGCACCAGCCCCGGCGTGCCCTCCACAGAATTTTTGAAGCTGGCGTCCGACAGTACTACAGGTTTTGACATCGCTACATGTACTCCTTGTTTTGATCCAATGCTCTGGTTCAGTGCATCGTTATAGGTTCATAACCATACATTTTAGATGCAGATTATTAGAAAAAGATACATGTATTTCAATTATGTAGTTCGGCGATTTCTCTTGTGTTTCAGGTGCTTACCAGATGAATGCGCCACTTGCACAACAGGCTGCGGCTGCATGCTGCGCCTGCGCAGCAGGAACCACGCTGACATCAGCAGGATGCCAACCACGAGCGCTGCCGACGAACCATAGGTGCGCAACTGCAATCCCGGCACCTGAGCCTTCAGCGCCTGCTGCTGGTTATACGCACCATTGACCTGTGTCCGTATTTTATCAATCGCCAGATCGAGATTTGCCTGCGCATCCGTATATAACGTCAGGCTGTTCTGTGTATCCGCTTCAGCGGTCTTGATCAGTTTCTCGCGGGCATCCTGGCCAAAGGTAGCGCTCCAGTTCACGAAGATATCAGAAACACTGCGCGCCAGTTTCTCGCTCACACCATATGCATTCACCATATCCGCCTGCAGGCTGAAATTAGCGTCGTTGTTCAGAACGGCTGCCGCAATCTGCTGCTTTTCATTGGCAAGGACAATCTGAGTACGGTTCAGGCCATCGAGTGTTCCTGCAGCGAAGTCGGATTCCAGTACGCAGCATTCATTCTGGCGCAGCTTATTCAGGATGCCACGCACCTGCTCCGCACCGGCTCCACTGGCCATCCAGCCCTTGCTGGAAATATCTGAGATTCCACCCAACGCTGCCAGATCGCTTGTCAACGTATCGTTGGCAGCAATATCATGTTGAACGCGCGTCAATCCGTTCAGCGATGTGTACAGCAGGACGGCGCTGGCGACAATCAACAGGCCTATCAGGATGCTGACAACGGCAAACACCGAATCGCGCTTGATGACCGGTGCAAAAAATAACTGGGTGGACTTACTGTTTGCGTTCATACACGAGATGGTGATACATTCTGGCACGTTCACGTGACGATGTCAATGCATCGTTTCGGCACAATCCGCTACATAATGGTGCGGCTTGTACAATACACTCATATTCCAGTGCCAATAATCGGAGCGTGTGACTTTAGCCGCCGGTGCGTACCAGCCATCCAGAAGGCACTTCCTGATTGCATTTGCGCGGGGCCACCTGAGGTTGCACTGCGCTCTGCTATCACGATCCATGGGCACACCCAGACGTACTCCATCGGCAGAAGATACACACGCCATCTATCTTCAGAGATATGCGAAAGCGCGGCGAAAATAGCGCAAACAACGTCAAAACCAGTCTGACGATGTTATAATCCGTGGCGTTCAGGTGTTGCCTTGGAGGGCACAGGCAGGCACATCGACTCCATACAACTCTGCTGAAGTACTGCCATTTTGCGTGTTTCCAGCAGCGCGATGAATGAGTCGACCATCAGCTGTGACCGGCTCAGCGTGAGTATCTCAGCCTTTCCCTGAAGAGGACGGAAAACGGGTGTGTTGTTCTGGCGCAGGAAACGATGGATCCGCTTTTACTAATACTCGTGGTGCTGATCGCAGTCATCGCCATTGCGGCTGTGATACTGGTTGTGATCCTGCTGCGGCGGCCATCCGGCAGACCCACCCATGCCGTCGGCGGTGTTCCACAGGCGGAAATCCTGATTGTAAAAGGCCCGCGCCAGGGAACGCGATATCCCTTCCTCAGCAGTGAGATACGCATTGGCAGCGACCCGAGTTGCGGCGTGCGGCTGGAACGGCAACTGGTCGCGCGTTTCCACGCCAGCGTGCACTATGAAGACGAGCGATTCACACTGATTGATCATAACACCCAGAGCGGTACATGGATCAACCAGCGGCGCGTGTTGCAATCTGACATTCCCCCGGGCACGCAGTTTCAGATTGGCGGTATCACCCTTGCGCTCGTCAATATAGGCCAGGCTGCTCAGCAGGTTGAGCATACTCCTCCCACGCTCTCCACCAGCACCGTAGTGCATGCGCCCAGGGGTTTTGAACTGGTGCAGCGCATCGACAAAGGCGGGCAGGCCACTGTATACCACACCGTGCGGACCAGCGACGGCGCAAATGTCGTCATCAAGTTTCTCAACAACATGCCCTACGATGCCGGTGGGCGTTACTTCAGGCTGAAGTTCGAGCAGCAGATACTGATTGGAGCTTCGATCCGGCATAAGCATTGCGTGCAGATATACGGTGGAGATGCCAATGGCGACCCCCCGTATCTGATCGAGGAATACCTGTCAGGTGGTTCGCTCAAAGACCGTTTACGCAAACACGCCCTGAGCGCCGAAGAATCAGTGCAGGTGATCGGCGAAATCTGCGATGCGCTGGCATACCTGCACCAGCGCGGCATCGTCCATCGCGATGTTTCATTGAACAACATCATGTTCGATGAGAACAACAGCGCACGATTGATTGATTTCGGACTGGCTCGCCTGGCCAGCGCACCGACACGCTCGGATCTTGGCCTGAAGGTGGGCGTGGCGCTGTATATGTCGCCGGAGCAGGCCAAAGGCGATTCAAGCCTGATCACGCCACAGAGCGACCTGTATTCACTGGGGATCATCGCCTATGAGCTGTTTGCGAATCGCCCGCCGTTCGAAGGCAATGATCTGGAAATACTGACCCAGCAACTGCAGAGCATCCCGATACCGCCGGCCAAGGTGGACAGTCGCGTACCGGTCACCATCAGCAGCGCTATCATGCGGGCACTGATGAAAGACCCAGGCCGCCGTTTTCGTAACGCCGAAGACATGGCGCGCGCCTTTGGATACACCGCGCCATTCAACCGGGGCGAGGTGGATGTCGCGCGGGTATCCGGCATCAAAGGCAACACGGTCTGGATGAATGCCGCCGCCCATCCGATACGCCTGCAGAATATGGACAGCGGCATTTACATTCCCGTGGATGCCAATCCGTTAACGCTGACGCGCGATAAGATCAACCGCAACGACTTCGCCATGTCGCGGCGGCACGGGCATCTTTACTACCGCGATAATTTCTGGTGGATCAGCGAGTTGCCGGATTCATTGAGCGCCAACGGAATCTATCACAACGATGTGCGTGTGGTCGAACCGCACATCCTTTCGCTTGGCGATGTCATCAAGGTTGGCGCCACTAAACTGAA
The DNA here is from genome assembly GCA_021813225.1 of Chloroflexota bacterium. Classification (GTDB taxonomy): domain Bacteria; phylum Chloroflexota; class Anaerolineae; order J036; family Brachytrichaceae; genus CAIXPS01. The sequence goes on along the minus strand of JAKALH010000003.1, from coordinate 17,382 downwards.
AGTTGTCGATTGAGAATGCACGCGACGTGGATCGATTGATATTACGGCAGCACATGAAACTTTACATTCACAAAGGAACACCTATGGACAAGAGCCTGTCGGGGATGCTGTTGAAAGGGATGCGTCCCCTCGTCGCAATCCTGTGCGCTATTAGTCCCTGGCTGTCGATCCCGGCGCAGGCGCAGGCCACCGTACCCAGCCTGACGATCAACTCATGCGACGGGCACGCCTTTCCCACCATAACCTGCATCGTAACGCCGCTGGATCGCAACGGGCTGCCGGCGCAAGGTTTGACGGCGTCGTCTTTCGAAATCTTTGACGGCAACAAAACAGTCACCGCCGCCGCGGTGACGCAGAACATCAACTCGGGCGTGACGACAGCGCTGCTCTATCTTGTCGACCTCAGCGCCAGCCTGAGAGGCACAGGGACGCAGGCAGTCAAAGACATCGTTGACAAGTCGCTGGACGACATCGCTAAAGACACCGCCAGGGCCAATGATCTTGTCGCCCTGATTGCCTTGAATTCGAATAAGGTAGATATCGGCACTGACCCGAATAAGCCGCCCATCAACACGGCGACCGAAGTGCCGTTCACAATCGATAAAGTACTGCCGCGCAATACCCTGCGGCCGTTATCGCCCAGCGGGCCGACGCCGCTGTACGACGGTGTCCGCAAGGCGCTGCTTCTGACAGCGCAGCAGCCTCTGGGCCGCCGGGCCATCATCGTGATCAGCGACGGCTTCGATTCGCAGAGTTCGAGCTTCACGCTGGACAGCGACATCACGATGGCGCAGCATGAGATCATCCCGATCTACACCCTGAAAATCGGCAAGAACGCCGACAACGCCAAGCTGCAGCGCCTGGCCTTCGATACCGGGGGCGAGGTCATTCCGCCCGGTGCGCCAGCGGATGTGTCTGCGGCGATCATGAAGCTGCAGGACCGCCTGAAGACGCAGTACGTCATCACGTTCAAGAGCGCCGCGTCCGGGACGCAGCCAGATATTACTCTGCGCTGGAAGACGCCGTCCGGCGTCGTAGAAAACCATCCCACGACGATAGACAAACTGCCGCTTGCCCCGCCGAAACTGGGTGGCTTCAAAATCAATGGCGAGAGCGGCGACCTGAATAACACGCCGTTGAAAGGCGATGTGACGCTGGAACCCGTGCTGCAAGGCCCGGCGCCGTCACAGGTTCAATATAACCTTGACGGCAATATCGACATCAAGAAACAGGCGCCGTTTACCTATGAATTCAATGCGGATAGTCTGACCGCAAACTCACAACTGGTTGTGACGATATTCAGCACAACCGGCGTCACCAGCACGGCAACATTCTCACTGGTGAAAGGAGCGCCGCCGACGCCTGCGCCTACACCGGAGCCGACAAAACCCGCCAGCCCGTTGAGCGCGCTGACCGGCAATCCAACGTTGCTCATTGCCGTCGCCGTGGCCGCTATCGGCCTGATCATCCTGATCGTTCTGATTATCCTGCTGCTGTCGCGCCGCAGGCGTGCCGCGCCCATCTACCCGGCGGCGACCGACGCCGCTTTCACACCCTCAACGGCAATTCAGCAGGAGATACCGACCGCGGTATTCCAGACGCCCGACGCCGGAAAGACACAGGTGCTGGAACGCACGAACGTGATGGGCGTAGATGAGGGCGCCAAGACGCAGGTCTGGCAGACCGGCAAAGCGAAACTGGAGATCACCAGCGGCACGCGCAAGGGCGATATTCTGATGATCGGCATGGCGGGTCTGGATATCCAGCTTGGCCGCGAAGTGGACGACGGCCCTGGCGCCATCCGGCTGCCCAGCGTGCACGTCTCGCGCCACCATGCCGTGATCAAGATGGAAGGCGACCAGATGACGCTGACGGATCTGAACTCGACTTCGGGCACACGTCTGAACGGCGCGCGTCTGGCGCCCAATACATCGACGCCCATTAAAGTCGGCGACAAAATAGAGTTTGCCGACATCAATGCGACCGTGATAGAACCATGACCGCTGCAACGGGGAACAGGTACGATATGCCAGAAAAAGCCGGACCAGGAAACACTCGACCGATTATCGGCGTGAAGAGCGATGCAGGACGAGTGCGCAGCAACAACGAGGATTCGTATTGGGTCCCGACGCAATCGCCGGATGGAATCGACGCGGCGTCGAAGGGTTGGCTCTTCATCGTCGCAGACGGCATGGGCGGCTATCAGGGCGGCGAGGTGGCATCGGCCATCGTCATCAAAGCCGCCAGCAACAGCTACTACAGGTCAGCCGCAGAAGGCGGGAGCGACGATATCACCGAGGCGCTGCGGTCCGCTGTGCTGGATTCGCAACAGGCCGTGCTGGAGCAGCAGGCGCGCGACCCGGAACACGCTCAGATGGGCAGCACACTCGTCATGGCGGTCATCCACGGCGCCGATCTGTATGTGGCTAATCTGGGCGACTCGCGCTGTTACCGCTTACGCGGCGGCACATTAAGCCAGTTGACGCACGACCACTCGTGGGTCGCGGAGCAGGTCCGCAACGGTTTGCTCAGCCCCGAAGAAGCGCAGCACAATATGAATCGCAGTCTGTTGACGCGGGCATTAGGGCAAGCGAGCGCTGCTGTAAAGCCAGAAATAGAAAAACTAGGCTGGCAGGATGGCGACCGCCTGCTGCTATGCTGCGATGGCCTGTGGGATATGGTGCCTGATGGCAACATCCGTATCCTGTTATCCAAACCGGACGCCCAGGAGGCCGCAGACGCGCTGGTTGAGGCTGCGAATGCCGCGGGCGGCGCGGATAACATCACCGCGGTTGTCGTCGGCGCCCTTCAACAAAGCGGCGCCGATACTGTCGCCTTGCCTGTGGAGTCATCAGCAGTTACGGCACGGCTGCAGGCTGCCGATGCCGCGCCTGTTGCAACCCGCCGCCCATCGGCGCTGCCGATCATCGGCCTGGGTTTGCTCATCCTTGTCATCATTGCGGCAGTCATTTTCATGAGCCGGGCCGGTGCGCCTGCACAGGGCAGCACAACGGTGCAACCCGGCCTTAAGCCAGCAGCAACGGCTGTCGCCGCCGCCATCAGCGCCACCGGGACCCAACCGGCACCGGCGGCGCAACCTTCAGCCACCGTCACGCCGAAACCGACATCAACGATAGCCGTCGATGCGACATCTACCCCTACGGAAGCGTCGACGCCAACGCTGGCGCCCACGCAGTCGTTCAGCGAGACATTGGCCGCCAGTACGGCGGTCGCAACGGAAGCCGCGACTGCTCCCGCGCCGGCGCCCAATGCCTGCATCAGCCGCACCGTAACGGTCGACGACTGGCAGTGGAATCCCGCCGCAACCGGCGTCAAACCGGCACTCGACGGCATTACGGTCTGGGGGCAGGCGCATATCGCCACCAAGGCCGATCTGGCAGGCTATCTGGGTGTAGATAAACTGCAGGTGCCTTTCACGATCACCATACAGGCGCATGCGGCAACCGCGCCGGCAGCCAATGACCTGTGGGTGTGTTTCCAGGACGATGTCAGCAGCGTCAGGTGTACTAATATAGAGAAAGGTGCGCAGAGTGTTTCCCGGGTGGATGCTACGGCTAACACCTGGTCGTTCGCGTTCCCGTTTTCAACGCAGCCGCAGCTCCCGCAGTTGCGGGTGATCTCATTGTCGAAGCCGAAGTCGCCTGTCACCATAACGGGTATTGTGTATTGTCCGTGATGAGGGAATAGAGCCATGCAACAGTTTTGCGATTATGAGATTCTGAGCGAGTTAGGCCGGGGCGGCATGGGAGCCGTGTATCGCGCACGGTACAAAGACGGGCGCATTGTGGCGTTGAAAGTGATGCGCCCGGAGTTTCGCACCAACGCATCCGCCGAGAGAAGATTCAAACGCGCGCCGCAGCTCTATCCGAAGCACCCCAATATCGTCGAAATCATCGATTCAGGCGAGTGCGAGGGCACGTTATATCTCGCCATGCAACTGATCGAAGGCGATGCACTTTCGGGGATTCTGCGGCGAGTGCGCGTGTTCGCGCCGGAACAGTACGCACCCGTACTGCGTGACATCGCGGCGGGGCTGGATGGCTCGCACGCCAAAGGCGTGATCCACCGCGATATCAAGCCCAGCAATATCCTGATCCGCAGCGCAGACGGCCGCGCATTCCTGACTGATTTCGACATTGCCAAGGACCTGACCGCGGCGCAATTCACCAGCGTAGCGGGTGCCAGCGCCATGATTGGCACGGCGCACTATATGTCGCCGGAACAGGCCAGCGGCAAACCGATAACGCCGGCCAGCGACGTATATTCACTGGGCGCCATGACCTACGAGGCGCTGGCCGGCCGGCCGCCCTTTCAGGCAGACAGCGAATTCGTGGTGGCGCGCATGCACCTGCAGGAACTGCCCGAAGACCTGTACAAGGTGAACCCGGCAGTCTCCGAGAAGGTATCTGCTGTTGTGATGAAGGCGCTTAGCAAAGACCCGCACCAGCGCTACTCCAGCGCCGGCAGCTTCGCGCAGGCTTATACTGCTGCGCTGAAGACCTCGAGAGCGCTGGCGCTCCCGAAGGTGCTGGCGCTGGCCGGCGGGTTGACGGCGATGGTCGTCGTTGCGGCGCTGGCGGTGGCGCTCATCAGCAGCTCGCAGCCCGGCGGCGTCGCCGGGGCCAATAATGCATCGCACACGGAAACACCCACCGCAGTCATCGCCACAACGAAGCCGGGCACACAGGTCAAGCCGACCGTGGGCAGTTCAGCGACCGCCGCACTCGATGCCCAGGCCAATGCGACGCCAACACCTGAGACGGCGGCGGGACAACCTACCGTGACGCCCGATACGCGCGATCTGTCCACACCGACGACAGTGCCGCCTACTGCCGCTCCGCTTCCTACCAGCACGCCGGTGCCGGTTGCGACGACTGCCGTGCCCGTACTCCCGTCGCCAACACCGTCGCCTACGGCTAAACCTGTCGTGGTCGCCACCGTGCCGATCGTGATCAAGATCACGGCAATTGTGAAGTGCTGTATCCTGATCTTACCGACGAATACACCCGTGCCCATTAAGATTGTGCCACCGATTATCATCAAAATGACGATAGCACCGTAACGGATGGCCGACAGGACGGAGAGAGATTCATGCCAACACCACCAATTGCCTGGTACGCGGATAAAGACCAGGGGCCGCGGGCAGAGAACCAGGATGCCGTGCTCGTGACGGACCCGAACGACACGGCGCGCCGCAAAGCCAAAGGCATCCTGCTGGTCCTGTGCGATGGTGTTGGCGGCGAAAGAGGCGGGCAACGCGCCTCCACGCTGGCATCGGAGACGGCTTTCAACGCCTATTACGCGGAATCGACGCCGCCCCAGCAGGCGCTGGCCGCCGCCATCGAGAAATCCAATCAGGCGGTGCGGGCGGCGGCGGCAGCGGACCAGAGTATCAAGAACATGGCGACGACGATCGTCGCCATGGCTGTCATCGACGATAAGCTGTATGTCTCCCACGTGGGCGACAGCCGCGGCTATCTGCTGCGCGAAGGGACGATCAACCGCCTGACTAAAGATCACAGTTGGGTGGCCGAGCAGGTCGAGCGCGGGTTGTTGACGCCGCAGGAAGCGCGCGTCAGCAACCAGCGCAACATCATCACGCGATCGCTGGGTGCGGCGGCCAACCACACGCCCGACATCAACGCCGACCCGATCACACTGCTGCCGGGCGACCGCATCATGATCTGCAGCGACGGCCTGCATGGCGCCGTGACCGACGAGCAGATCACCAGCGTGATGCAGCAGAACCCCGCCCCGCAGAAGGCGGCAACCGCGTTGATCCAGACGGCTAAGGATAACCACACCACCGACAACATCTCCTGCATTGTGCTCAATTACGGCGTAGTGGCCGCGCCGGCAAAGGCGTCGCCGATCCCGCTGATCGGCGCATTCGCGGGCATTCTGGTCGTCGCAGCGGTCGCCGTTCTGGCAATCAGCGCGCTCTCAACGAATAATAATCAGGGCACTACGGCTAACCCTGCCGCGGCTACAGCCACCCGTCATGCGACGAGGGCCGCAAACGGAACGGTAGCAGGGACTGAAATCCCCGCAGTCGTCCAGACCACAGCCGATACTACAGTGACGCCGGAAGGCACACCGGGGCAGGCCACGGTGACACCCGACCTGCGCAACAGCCCTACACCGGTTCCGATCATCGCCACGGTGGCGCCATCGGCGACACCGACGCCCCAACCCACAATTGGTCCGACACAGGCGCCGACGGACACGCCGAAACCCAATCAACCGAAGCCTGCCGACACACCCAAACCAGCCAACACAACGGCGCCCACCAGCGTGCCGACGAGTGCACCTACAAGCGCACCGACATCGGCGCCGACGAGCGCACCGACATCAGCTCCGACATCTGCACCTACGACTGCAACAACCGGTCCACCGCCGACAAATCCACCGCCACCATTACCGACACCAGCGAGCGGGGGGTAGAAATGTGTGAGGGGGGATGTGGCATAACGTGGGTATGGTCGCTTCGAGCGCGGTGGGGAGTGGACTGCTTCTCATGGGTCAAGGGAGGGGATTCATCATGAGCGTCATACTCAAGAGATTGTTCGTGCTCATAAGCGCTGGCGCGAGCGCGCTTGCGCTGTTTGCCGCGATGATCTCCATCCCGCGGCTTTTTGCTTCAGGGTTTTTGTCAGCAGCCCCCGCTGCCAGTGGAACCAGTTGGCAAATGCTGACACCGACCGCTGGAACATGGGTAACGATCACCCAACCGATCACCGTACAAGTGCAGGTCACAAACGATCAGGGCGTGCACACCGATAACGCATTTTATGAGGTGTCAGGGTTATATGGCGTCCCACCCGCTGGAGTACCCCAGGTTACCGCAGTCAGCACTCAATCGATTATCCTGTCACTCGCCAGCGTCACGTTAACCGAAGGCACTGCAAATATCGTCACTTTTACGGCATACACGAGTGACTCCAATAACTTACAGTCGATTCAGCCATTCACTTTGCTCCAGGACAGCGTTCCACCAACGGCCACCGTCCTATCACCCACCAGCGCCAGCCGATGGCAGCTTGGCGGTGTTGTCACGATCTCGTATGTGATGACAGACGCCACCAGCGGTCTGACCACTACCGAGGTATGGTTCAGGCTTGCGCCGATCAGCACACCCGTCCTGATCACTACAACCAGCGCGACCGCCGTCAGTTGGACGGTGCCGGTTACACAGAGCAGCAGCACGGCGCAGGTGATCTTGCATCTCAGCGACATGGCCGGCAATCAGACGGATGTCGCCAGCCCGTCATTCTGGGTCAACCGGCCTATAACGACGTACGCTTACCTGCCAGCGCTGTTGTTGCGTTATCCGTGCGACAACCAAGGCGCCGACTGGTGTGAGCCAAACAATACGCCGGCCACCGCTTTCCCGCTGGCGCTGAATTACCAGATCACCGCAAGCATCAACATGACTTCTGATCAATATGATTACTATCGCGTGACATTGATTGGGGGGCTGCCCCACACTGCCACATTGCGGCTCGTTCCTCCGTGCACTGACCCGACGTGTGACCTTGATCTTTACCTGAGTAGTTCGAACTCGCCATACACCTATGTGGCTCAATCGAACTCTAAAAACATCGGCAACGAGCAATTCGTATACACTCCGGCACTCACTGGCGACTACTTCGTTTTAGTGTATGCCTACAGTTCAACCATTGTCATACCGACCCAATATACGTTGATCGTGAGATAACCTCTCGGGCACATATGCCGACAGAATTCTGTACATATACATTACTTGGGGAGATCAGCCGCGGGGCGACCAGCGTCGTATGCCGCGCCCGCGACTCGAAGGGGCGCATCGTCGCGCTGAAGATGCTGGCGCGGCATCTGCGGAATGACGCGGCGGCGCGCGCGCGCTTCATGGTGGAGCCGGCGCAGCAACCTTCCGGGCCGCACATCGTGCGCATGCTGGACTCGGGCGTCTGCAACGGTGCGCCCTATTTTGCGATGGAGTTGATCGAAGGCCAATCCTTCGCAGACATGATCCGACAGGCGCGGGGAAGCGGCGGTGCGGTGGCGCCGGAGGCGGCAGACCGCGTGCTCCACGATATCGCGGTCGCGCTGGACGCCGCGCATAAGCAGGGCATCGTCCACCGCGACATCAAACCCAGCAATATGCTCATCCGCGCACGCGACCAGCAGGCCTTCCTGATGGACTTCGGGCTGGCGCAATCACTGGCGAAACATGGTGTGAGCGTGCAGGCGACCGTGCAGTTGAGCGGCGGCACGGCGGACTATATTGCGCCTGAACAGATCCAGGGCGGCATGGTGACGCCGCAGGCCGATATCTACAGCCTGGCCGTCTGTATTTACGAGGCGCTGGCTGGACGCCTGCCCTTTACAGCCGAGATAGAGGTCGTGCAGTTGTACCAGAGGCTGACGGAGTCGCCGCCTGACCTGTCCGACGTGAATCCGCGCATCTCACCGGAATTGTCGTCCATCGTCATGCAGGCATTGCAGAAAGACCCGGCTGCCCGATACACCAGCGCCGGCGAGTTTGCCAGGCGATTCCACGGCGCGCTGACCGGCACTGCGGCGCCGGCGGCGAACCGCAGCATGTTCGCCATCGCGGGCGGCGCCGCAGTGCTTGTGATCGCAGCCATTGCCGTCGCCGTCGTAGCAGCCGGCGCGCCAGCCGGCAGGCTTGCGACAACCACGCCGCTGCCAACTTCCGCAATTAACAGCCGGAAGCCGGCGAACCCCACCGCGCCCGATACGCCGACGGTTACCCCTGCTCCGGTACCGACCGCTCCACCGCCCGCACAGGCGACTTCGACACTGGCGCCGCTCGATACGCCGGCAGCCATAATGTCCGACACCATGAGCGATTCCGCGTCAGGCAATCAGGGTATCGTCATCATGCCGTCTCCACTCGGCATCGAGCGCTGGGGCAAACCCACATCTCCGGATGGCTGCGGCGGCTTCGACGATCAGCACCCGCTGACGCGCTACGAGGTCATGTTGACCATCTCGAACACGACGGGGCTGCCGCTCAGCAACTGGAAGGTCGATCTATATGGCGGGCATGGCGGGATGCTGCCGAAGTGCATCCAATCCGGTGTGGAAGGCGGTCCCATAGCTTCCGGCAGCGCCGGCGCGGTGAAGTACGACGTATATCTGGAAGGCGATGTGCTGGCGCGCGTCGCGTTCATGAGCAGTGTTCTGAATGAGCAGTGGTGTGTAGACGGTAAAGCGTTAACGCCATGCCGGTAGTGTTGTCACGGAGCAATACACAGGAGAAGTTGGATGAATTCAGGCAGTCTGCTGACGCCGGGCAGAATACTCGGTAACTACCAGATCATCGACACGATCGCCCAGGGCGGCATGGGCATTGTTTACCGCGCCCAGCACCGTTTTATCAGACGCGAAGTTGCGCTGAAGGTGCTGTTTCCGCACCTGACCAGCGATGCCGAGTTCACCCAGCGATTCATGCGCGAAGGGCAGGCCATGGGGCAGTTGCGGCATCCGAACATCGTTGAGGTGTACGATGCCAGCTTCGCCGACGGGTACTACTATCTGGCAATCGAATATCTGGCCGGCGGAACGCTGAATCAACAACTGGCACGGCTGGCTGCTGCACATCAGGCCATGCCGGTGAATGAAGCCCTGGGAATCATCCGGCAGGTCGCCCTGGCGCTGGATTACGCCCACACGAAAGGATTCGTCCATCGCGATATCAAGCCCAGCAATATCATCATCGCTTCCGACGGCCGCTACGTGCTGTCGGACTTCGGTATCGTGCACGCCGAAGGCGCGACGAAACTGACGCGCAATGTGGAAGCGATGGGCACCCCGGAATACATGTCGCCGGAACAGGCACAGGGGATGAAAGTGGATGGACGAAGCGACCTGTATTCGCTGGGAATCGTGCTGTACGAAATGCTGGCCGGCAAGCCGCCGTTTGTCGCCGACACGCCGTGGGGAACTGTTTACAAACACATCAAAGAACCGCCCACGCCAATCAACAGAGTTCGCACCGATCTGTCGCCTGAAATCGTCGGCGTCACCAATAAAGCAATAGCCAAAAAACCCGAGGAACGTTACCAGACCGGCGCCGAGATGGTCGTCGCAATCGATGCCGTGCTGAAGAGGAAATCAGCTACCCGGTCGCCCGCCGCCATCCGCTGGCTCATCACGGGCGGCATCGCAGCGCTCGTCGTCATCATACTGGCTGCGGTCAGTCTGGCGGTGGTATCGCTGCTTGGCGCGAATAACGCACCGGCATCGGTCCCGCCCACGGCTGCGGCAACAGCAACCCGGCATGTGAGTCCCGGCGCAACGACCCAGTCGAAGAACGTTATTGCAGCCACCGTCACACCGGCGTTTGACGAAGCGGCTACGACGACTGCCGATGCCGCGGAACCAACCGCAACCACTCATGCCGCTTCGTCGCGCACACCCTTACCTGCCACGGATAATCCGACTCCTGCCAATGAGGCGGGAGTCACCCCGACTGCCGCGAAGCCGTCGCCGACAGCTGCAGCGACCAGCTCCGGTTCTCCCACACCGCCGCCAGTGACAACGCCCGCGAAACCGGGGCAGCTCTTCAACTTTGAGCAGCCCCTGGCATGGAAGCTTGGGGACCAGCCGTATGGCAGCCTGACGCAATCCACTGAACAGGTGCACGACGGAACCTATTCAGGCAAGCTGGCCTATAACATTCCCGCGACATCCAATGCGTTTGTTGTTTTCCTGAACACTGTGCCGCTGTCCGGGCAGCCCACCGGCATGGTGGCATGGGTTTACGGCGACGGCAGCGGGCATTTTCTTAATGTCTGGCTGGCCGATGGCAGCGGCCAGGTCCGCCAGTACACCCTCGGTCGCATCTACCAGAAGGGCTGGCAGCAGATGGCGGCCTGGTTTGACGATACGCGCCCCTGGCCGAACGGGTACGTCAGCGGACCCGATAACGGGAAGCTGAGCTACCCCTATACGTTCAAGGCGCTGGTGCTTGACGCCGTCCCGCATGGCGTCGCCACGAATGGCGCCATCTATATCGACGAAGTCTACCTGACCACGCAGCCGATTCCCGCGTCCGGCGCGCCCGCCACCCCGCTCCCGTCCAGCGGAACTGCCCCGCCGCAGCCGACAGCCGCAGGTACGGCTGTGGGTACCGCTACACCAGTAAGCGGGCTTGACTTCAACTTCAGCAACTACACCGTGGGCAGGGAGAACTGGGGCAAACCGACATCGGCGGACGGGTGCAGCAACTTCGTCAACAATGCGGGGGTCTATCTGAAGTACGAAGTCAATTTCACCATCAACAACAGCGGGCAATCGGATATCAGCAACTGGTCGCCGGTATTCACCAGCAACATCAATAACATCCTGCCTTACTGTGTGAATCAAGGCGGGAGCAGCACGATTGCCTCAGGAAGCTCGACGCGCGTCGCCTATACGCTGTACATGCAGGGGCAGTATCTGGCTACGGTGGATGTCAGAACAGCCGGCCTGTCGAAGCGGCTGTGCGTCGACGCCTCCGGCAAGACGATTACCCCTTGCTGAATGAAACACCTGGATCAGGTCTATATGAGTGAAACCGGAGCACATTTTGTGAAGTATGTAAAGGAGCACAGGTATCGGGTAGAATAAGAGCCGACAGGCACAGGAAACACTCAATGGCATTGTTTGTGAGTGCCATGCAGCCGACGGCGAACTGCTCACACGGGTGTTCGCGCTTCTGTATATGAGTGTCTGGCGGCAGTGACACATTACACCTTCCCATCGCTGTCAAATGCTGCCGTATTGTGGAACAACCGCCCTGCCTGGGTCGGATTCGTCGGACAGCCGGTACTGTTACATGACAGATGACATCAGCGCCGTTGAAACCTGATGTGCAGCCGTCGGTACCGGGTTGGCAGTCCTGAAAGTGATCGCGGAAGACTCCGCGGCGATTGCTATGACAGCGCGCTACACCCGTGAGGTGTCAGTTACATGTCGTGACGACAAAGGTTCGCCGGTTACAGCAAGACGATGAGCGGTACGCCAATCTGGGATGAGAGATGATGGGTATGACGACTCAACAGCCGCTTGAACCGAATGACAGCGCACAGAGCATCGAAACCGCCTCTGCGCTGCAGAAACTGGCGTATCAACTGGAGAACAGCGTACCCCCGCAACTCGTTCTCTCATCAGTATGCAAGACACTGGTTCGCGAGCTTCATGCCGCACAGGCCGGAATCTCACTGCGGCGGCTGGACAGCGACGATTTCGACATCATCACGCAATACCGCGCCGACGAAGGCGGCGTCCCCGCCCCTCTGCACCAGAAACCGCCGCTGCGTTATCCCATCACCTTTCGCGGCGAGACCATCGGCCAATTGGAAGTGTGGCTGGCGTCGCCCGCTGCCGCCGTCACGTCGGATGTGGACATCCTGCTTGGTGAAATTGCCCATCGCACCGGCAGCCCCGCCCATGTCGTGCGCATTACACGCGACCTGCAACATGCCCGTGAGCGGCTGGTACTGGCGCGTGAGGAGGAGCGCCGCAAACTCAGGCGCAATCTCCACGACGCGGTCGGCCCTACCCTGACCGCCATCATGCTGAAGATGGGCGCGCTGCGCGACCGCGTGCGCCAGGACACCGCCAGCGAGACGATGGTCACCGAGTTACGCGAACAGATTCGCGGCGTCGTCACGCAGATTCGGCACGTGATTTATGACCTGCGTCCACCGGCTCTGGAAGAGCTGGGATTGTTGACAACGATCCGGGAACAGGCGCAGCAGTTTTCCGTGGGCGGGTTGGAAGTCAGAGTCTCTGCGCCTGATTTTCTGCCGCTGCTGCCGGCAGCCGTAGAGGTGGCTTCCTACCGCATCGTGTTCGAAGCGTTGAACAATGTCGCCAAGCATTCGCACGCCACGCAGTGCGATATCCGGCTGCGCATCGCCGACAACCTGTATATCGATGTGATAGACAACGGGCTGGGTTTGCCCGAGCGCCCGCAGCCCGGCGTCGGCATGAGTTCGATCCGCGAGCGTGTGGCTGAACTCGGAGGCAGTTGTTCTTTCAAGAAACTGCCCAGCGGCGGCACGCATGTGGTCGTGCGCCTGCCGATGTTCCAGTCGACTGAGCCGGCCATTTCGCGGCAGGCTCAACCGAGCACACCGGTCAACCATGCTCATGACGAGACGCGCGAACCGGTCAAAGTGATGATCGTGGACGACCACCGCTTCTTCCGCGACGGCGTCATGAACGTCCTCAAAGCGGCTGAGGATATCCAGATCGTCGCAGAAGCCGCCACAGGCGCCGAGGCGATCGAACTGGCTGCCAGCAAACAACCCACTGTCGTGCTGATGGACCTGCAGATGCCCGGCTTGAGCGGGATCGAGACGGCCCAGCGCATTCTGCGTGTGAATCCATATACCGGCATCGTGATCCTGACGATGCTCGAAGACACGGACGCGCTGCTGGCGACATTGCGTGTGGGCGCGCGGGGCTACATCCTCAAGGACGCCGACGACAAGGAATTGCTGCGTTCGATACGCGCGGTGGCCAATGGCGAAGCATTGTTTGGTCCGGAAGTGGCGCGCCGGTTGCTGCAGTACGTCGCCAGCGTCGAGCCGGCCTCGGCACGTTCTGCCTTCCCCGAACTGACGGAGCGCGAGCGTGAAATCCTGGCATTGATGTCCCAGGGGCGCAGCAACGAGGACGTTGCCGGCGCGCTGGGCACATCAATCAAGACAGTGCGCAATCAGGTATCAAGCATCCTGTCCAAGCTGCAGGTCACAGACCGCGAAGAAGCGGTTGCGCGCGCCCGCGCTGTCGGCATGAACGGATAAGGCGCTACATCCTGATCTGCGTTTTATCGTCGTTCGCCCAGCGTGCGCCCTGCCCGGTGGCGAAGCGTATCTTCACACCGCGGTTATCGGGGTCGCCCAGGGTGATTTCGTCCCCATCACGAACTGTCTCGGGAATGCCCGCCTTGAGCCTGCGCCCATTCAGCAGCGTGCCGTTAGTTGAGCTGCTGTCCCTGATCGTAAAACCGCTCTGATCGGTGTACGACAACTCGGCATGAACGCCGCTGACGCTGCTGGCCTGCCCGGCATAGAAGGCAAAATCACAGGAAGTCGCATCGCGGCCAAGCAGCACGCGCGGCTTCGTCACACGCAGCGGCTGGTTCAGCATGTTCGGCGGACCCTGCAACACGATGAGCGTGGCGATCGCCGGCGGCGCCTCGGGGGGGCGCTTCGCAGTCCGGCTGCTTTGCGGAAGCCCTGAGGAACCTCGCCGCCGGGTGAGCAGGAGCACCACGACGATGATCAGAAGAATCAACACAATCGCAATCAGCACGATGGGCACTGCAGGGTTATCGAGTGTCAGCCCGGGGGCTGGCGTGGGTGTCGGCGTGAGCGGCGGCAGAACCTCGACGGTCACACGCTCAGTCGCCGATGCCTCGCTGCCCAGCGCGTCCAGTATGCGCACACCTAAAGTGACGATATTCGTACCCGGTTTGGTGATGTCAGTGAGATTGGCGACAACGTCGAAGCTCGTCGCACCGGCCGGCAATTGATCGCCGGTCAGCGATGTCTGCCTGACCCCATTCACTGAAAAGTCAAGCTGCTTGACAGAGCGCGTAATACCATCCGTCCATGCGACCGAGACGGTAGCGCGTAAGCTCAAAGGGCTGTAGGGATTCTGCCCGGTTCCAGCTCCCGGTATCGGCGCGCGGCGCAGGAACTGGGTCTGTGGCGTCAGGTTAACCAATGGGGGCGATACGGTGACCTGATACTGACCGCTGCTGCCAACCGTCGGCTTAGCCGCAGAGCCAATCGTTATCGTGCGCGAGCCGGTTTCCCCGGACGGGCTGGTGTACGAGACAGTGTAATACTGCCGCTGCATCGCCAGCGCCTGGTAGATGACATCAACGGATGCGCTGGCAGCGTTGGGAAGCAGCTTCACGAACTTCCCGCTCGTCCCGAGCGCTGCCAGTTGCAGAGGCTGCTGGTCGGCCAGGGCGCTGTCGGTCTGCACCGAGTAAATGGTGATGAACCTGGCTTTCGCGTCCGAGGCGGAGTTCTGCGCTGCGGTTGCTGCAACCGACGGCTGAGGGTCTTCAATCAGACGCGAGAAGAAGATGATGGCGGCGTCTTGCTGGCCGGGCACCGGCACCAACTGGCTCATATCGGCGACGGCGTCGTCTATGCCCAGCAGCCCCTTCGTCCGTGCGGCGCTGCGCGGGAAGTTATACCCCGCCACAAAGTTCAGCAGGTCGCGGCCCTGTTGCGTAGCACCCAGCTTCGTGGTGGTGCGGTCGCCGGTGCCGGGATTTTCGCGCACCACCAGTTTGACGGTGTCGCGGCCATCGACGAAATAGCCTCCATCAACGAGTTGCGAGATAGCCTGTTTCAAGGCGTTCTGCACAGCCTGGTAATTCGATTGCGCGCCCTGATCGATGACAAATACGATTGTCAGCGGCCCGTCGTTGTGCGGCGTCACCTGCACGTTCTGCGGCGGCACCGGTTTGCCGTTCTCAAACAGGGACAGGTTTGCCGAGGTCAGGTCAGGAACGACGTGGTTATTTGCATCCAGCGCCCTCAGGCGAAATGTGATTTTTGGGAAATGACCGGCGTCAACATTGGTGATGAAGTAGGTATTGACCGACTGTGCCAGGGCGACAGGCGCACTGACGAGTGCAGACAACGCCAGAACCAGCGCCGCAATCAGGTTGGTGAGTTTTGTCTTCATGAGAGGATGCGAAACTCGATTTTCACCTTAGGACCGAGACCGATGATGGCGCGATCGTGCAGGCGCATGCGACCACCGCCCGGCAGCTTAGCGCCGTCGACAAAAGTGCCATTGGTGCTGTTGGAGTCCTGCACGTACCAGGCGCCGCCTTCGTTGAGAATCACCGCGTGCGATCCGGAGACGCCGCTCTGTCCGTCAAGTTTGATGACCCCGTCATTGGCCGCACCTCTACCCAGCGTGAAACGCGCCGCGCTGATTCTCGCCTGATACTGCAATGTTGCCGGTTCGCGCGCCTTGATCGCTGCGCCCGATACCGCCTGCTGGATGTGCGGAGCCATCGGCTGCGAGACCATCTGCGACACTTCCGGCTGGATGATGACCTGCGACCGGTCTGAAGCCGGGGCGCTGTAGTGCTTGCGTTCGAGTTCAGGTTCGACAACACGCACCTCCACGCGCGAACGCGAGCGCGCAAACCGTATGAGGACGAAGACGATGAGTATCGCCACGATCGCCACGACCACCAGGACGACAACGGCAATCGACGACTGTCCGACGTCGCGCACAAAACGGTCGATGATACTGGGGCGCGTGTAGTCGACCTTGAACGGTTTGGCGGCTTCGGCGATGACCTGGTTCGCGCCGTCCAGCGCCTGAGCCTTTACCAGGTAAGCGCCTGACGGAAGGTCGGCAGCCGGGATTGTCAACGGCTGATCGGGCGACCGGAACACCTCTGTGCCGGCTATCGGTCCGTTCGACTGTTCGGTCTCCAGCCACGCTTTGTAGCGCGCGATGCCGGCCACACCGCCCGATGGTGTCGTGACGGTGACGATGAAGTTGGACGAACTCAATGACGGTGCACTGACAGCGATGATGCCAATCTGCAGCGGCGCAGGCTTGAACTGGAAATCGCGCGGCGGCGTGCTGGAGATGACGTTATTCTGCGCGTCCAGTGCATTGATTTCCAGGGTGTAGTTGCCGTCGATCTGCAGTGTGTTCGCCGGGATCGCCAGCGAATCCGCCACGTTGGGCAGCAACTGGTCAAGCGTCGCTTTACCGGTGGCCTTATCGATGATGCGCGCCCGCAGAGCCGCAATCTTCGCGCGGTTGACAATGGTGAGGTTCACCAGAATACTGGCCGGCGTCGAACGCACCTCGCCGATCAGGTCGATCTTTGGAGGCGGTTCATAGTCTTTATCGGAGACGAAGGTAATCCGCCCGTCAAGTACCGTGGAATCTTTCAAGGTCACCGACATGTCATCCGTCTGCTCGCCTTTACGCGGATAGATCGTCCAGTTGGCCTCCCACTGGTTCGCCAGTCCGGATAACAGGCTGCCCAATCCGAAGATCAGGTCATTAGGGCTGCGGATGTAGGCCAGGCCGCGAGACGGCTGCGTGTATTTCTGAAGCGTTGCCAGATTCACCGCATAGCCGTCAATGCCGAGGGCGTGAATCTGCGTCCCTGTGCTCTTAGCCTCATCGACGACCGCCTGAAGCGGCGTGTTCCCGCAGGTATCCTGGCTGGCTGTCACGACAATGACCGCTTTACGCGCCGACGCAGATTCCACCCGCCTGACTGCTTCGAGTAATCCATCGTTCAGGCACGCTTTGGTTCCTGGTTTGGGCTTGACATTGGTGAGGATATTCTTGCGG